>JAFSZS010000190.1 GCA_017455645.1 Selenomonadaceae bacterium
AACTTTTGAAAAATTTTTGTGCGTGGTTAAAAAAATTTCTTTGGCTTAAAAATTTAAGCTCTCCTACGCGCTACAGGGGGTCTATTTAAAGCGTTTGAAGCTCTGATATACATTTACCCCTTAAAATGATTTTAACCCCCCTTAAAATCGAAATTTGGGCGTTTCGGCACTTTTTACAAATAGAAAGTGGCGGCGCGCAAGGATGCGCGCCCTGTCCGCGCAAATCGCGTGATGCGATTTCAGCGGACACACCTTGCCGCAAATTACGGTTAAAGCGTCTTTCTTTTGATACTTTTCTTTGACGCAACAAAGAAAAGTATATCTAATAAAAAAAATATTTTAAACTTGTAAATAAACTTCGGCACTTTTCAACTTTTGAAAAATTTTTCTTCCACGAAATAAATATTATTCAAGCCGAGCGCGTATTTGAAAGAAAATTTTTCGCCGTCAGGATAATCTTGCAAAAAGGCGCGGTAGTTAAAACGCTTGCCGTTGTCGCGCAGGGTTATTCTGAAATTGCCGCCGTCCTTGCACAAATGTACCGCCGTTAAGTGCGCCTTCTTGCGCGGGCTGTTTTCGTCAAAAATTTTTAACCATTCCTGCAATTTGGACTGAATATTTTCAACAGACAAATTCGGCGCGGCTTTCTCAATGAATTTTTCAATTTCCGCTCGCGCAGATTGAATCGAATTTTCATCACGGTTTAAAACAAAATAAGCTGACGGGCAAAAATATTTTTTATCAAGCAAGAGCGGCGTTTTGTAATTTTGAGTTTTCATTAAGAAAAAAATTCCGGCAACCAAAATTAAAAAAGTTCCCAATTCCGCAAAAAGAAAACACCACCATAACAACTCGGGATTATCGGCGGCAATTCCCCACAAAAAAATTAAAAGCAAGGCAAAGGAGCGCAAAAACGCCAAAAAATTTGAAAAAAAATTGTGCCCGAGACACAAAAAAGCCATAATGAAAACCGCATTGGCAGTTCCAAAAATTAACGATATGCTGTAACCGTGAAAACCGTCAATTAAAAGTGCGTACCAAGCAGAATCTAATGAAGTTTTCGTTGCAAGCCAATCCGCGCCGCCCCAAAGAATTATCATTGGGATAATTGCGCCAAAGATTAATCCGCGCCTTAAAGTTTCTTTCAATACCGCCATCATTGCTTTTATATTTTTGTCGCCCAATTCGACAAGTAAAACCGGCGTCAAGGCTTGAAAAGTCATTGAGGAGGCAATGCGGCAAAGTCTCATTGCAATTTGCAAAACGCCAAAAACTGCCACGCCTTCAACGCCGTAAAATCTATAACAAATTGTGTTGAAAAGTAAAATCTGCGAAAGGCTGAAAATTTTACTGAAAGCCAATGCATTTCCGGCGATTAAAAGTTTTCTCAATGAAGAAAAAGGCTCTTGAATCGGCGCAAATAAATTTTTTCCAAAATGTTTGTAAAGTCTGTTGCCTTCAAAGACAATGCAAAATAAAGTTGCCGCGCTCATTCCAAGGGCGAGCCCTTCCATACCGAAATTTAAAATTTTTATACAAAGAAAACTTACGGCGGCGTTTATCATCAGCATTGCCTTATAAATTAATTTCAGCTGTTTTTGCATTCCGGCAACTTTCAAAAATTGCAGTATATAGCAAGAAAGTATCAGCAAAGTACCTGCAACGGCTAAAGTTTTGCCGAACGGTTCAGCCAAATAAAAAAGATCCGGAGGTACTTTCAGAAATTCCAAAATTTGCGGGAAAACAAGCAACGCCAATACCGACAAAAAAAATCCGGCTGTCAATGACGTTCTCAAAGCCAAATTTGAATAAGCTTGCGCGTTGTAAGTTTCATTGTTACCGACGGCTGCCATTGCCATTGAAAACGCGCCAAAATTTATCCACGTTCCCGCAATTATAAAAAGAAAGTACAGCGGCAAAAGCAGTGTAAAAACTGCCACGCCATTTTGTCCAAAAAAATAACCTGCAAGGAAGGTGCTGACAGCGATTAAGGGCAGTCTGTCCGGCACCATATATTCCTTGACAAGTTGCTTAAAAAAAGTTTTTTCGGCGTTCATTAAATATTTGTCCTTTATTGATTTTTCCAAAAATCCAAACTGCGGCGGCGGGCGAATCTGCCTTTTTCCTGTTTGGATTTTCTGATTTTGAATATACAATAATTTTGCAAATTGGTCGGGGTTTCATTCTGTCATTTTATTTTGAGATTAAGCTTACATTGTAGCTGCCGTCTGAATTTTTATTGACTGAAACTTTTAAATTTGGATTTTCCGCGCTGAAAGTTATTGAATCAAAGCCGGTTACAACTATTCTTGAATCTGCCAAAGTTTTTCCGTCCAGCGGCGCAATTAAAGTTTCAGGCGAAATTTTGTACACTGTTCCAACTTTGTAATTTTTATCTTCGCGCAGGATAAATTTTGCGTTTGAAAAGTCGATGAAACAATTTCTTGCTTGAATGAAATCTTTTTTGCTGCCGAAGTCGCGCAGGGTAGTTGCCCAAGTTCCAACAGCAACGTGAGTATTTTCCCATTTTTTCATTAAAGTATTAATCGCAATTTCAGAGGCGCGTACAAGATAATTATTTTCTTTGCTTGGTTTAATGGTGGAAGAAACTTCAATAACGCCGGTATTTTCCAGTATCAGGAGCTTTTCACTGTTTTGGGCGTTCATTACATTAATACCTGCAGCAACTGCAAGCGGGTTGGAATTTTTATTGCCTTGAATTTGTACAATTAATTTTCCTGCATTTAAAATATTGCTGTCGCCGTCGAATTTTTTTGGCGAATAAGTCATACCGTACGCCCCGGTATTAACCAGCGTAAAATCCGAATGAAAACCCGGTACTTTGGCGGGATTTTGCCCGGTAGAAATAACCGTAACTTTTCCGGCGTTCAATAATTCTGTGCCTATACCGGCAACCATACCAAAGGCGTTGCAGGTTGATTTGTTGTAAATTGTGCCGCTGTTAATGACTCTGCCGCCGTCGCCCAAAGATAAAAAGGCTCGTGAAAGAAAAGATTTTTCAACGTCAAGATAAATCGTTCCGTTGTTTTCCATTGTCATATTTCCGTGACCGGTACTGACGCCGCGCACTTCCGCGCCCAAATTGCCTTTGCCGGTTGCTTTGACTGTACCGTTATTTATCATTGTGGAATATTCATTGGCGTACATCGGACGCATCATAACGGTATAATTTGCGTTGGTATTGGTATGGTCGAAGTAAATATTTATCGTGCCGTTGTTTACAACTTTTGAATGTTTGCCGACCAACATCCCCCAGCCTATGAAGGCGTCATATTTGCGGCTGTCGTCTCCTGCAATGTCAAGCTGCGATTCATATTCACGGACAATATTTCTGCTGTGCATGTTAATTATCCCGTCGTTTGTCAGCTCAATGTAATTGCCGGGGATATGTGCATTTAACTTTGAATATTTACCTGTATCTTTGACAAGTGACGCCATTGCATAATACGAAATACAATAATTCGGCGGCATATATTCGCCCAAGTAGTGAATATAATCAAATTGCTTTTCGGCGTTAATTATCCCTCTGTTTACTGCGCTTGAAATTTTGTTTGGCGTTCCTTCGGGCAGTGTAATTTCATTGGACGCCTCAACAGGATTTGTGAAAAGTGTTGCAACTGCCGCCGCTATCAATAATTTTTTCCGCACGCTTTCACCTTCAATCAAAAGAAAGATTTTATTTGGGCATAGAAATTATTGTTTTTGGTATCTTTGCCGAAAGTGCCTTGATAACCCAAGCCGAGTTCAAATTTTTTCATTCTGTAAGCGTATTCGAGATTAACCAACGCTTGAACCGGATCTTCTTTTACTGAAGAGTTAAAAGCGGTATTCATCATATGCATTTTAACTTTTTCGCCTGCAAGTCTGCCGCGCAATCCTACAGTTAAATTCAATTTGCCGCCGTTGTCTTCATCGCTGAAATTGTGAGTCCAACGAGTTTTGGCAGTTGCATAAAGTGCATTGTAGTCATCAAAAGTCATTTTGTAGCCGTCAATGTTGGAGCCAAGCAAATTCCAGTTAATTTCCGGCGAATCGCTCATATTCAAATATGACAAGCCAATTTCGGTACGCAGGGCGTCTTGATCTGAAAAATCATTTTTAAAGCCGTAATTTGCCGCAAGATAGAAGCCGTCGGATTTATTGGAGCTCTTGCCGTTCAAAGTGCTTGTATCAGTATTCATTGTATAGGAAGTATCGCCGGTATTGTGAATAAAAGTTGCCTGTCCGCTTATCCAATTTTTGTCTTCATTGGGATAAGTTGTAAAATGTAAACCGGCAAGCAAGCTTTTCATATTGCCGTCAGAAGAATAAGCACCGCCGTCGCCGCTGCCCAAGGCGTAAGCTACATGAAGCCCGCCAAAAGTTTTATTGCCGAGTTGCCATTCTGAACCGCCAATATAACCGTGCGCTTTTCCGTCCATTCCGTTATCACGATCAAATCTTGAAATGTACGGCGAAATAAACCATTTTTGATTCAAATTGTCTTCGCGTTCCAATTCATAGCTGATTCTGTCTAAGTTGTTGCGCGTAAAATCGATTGGTAACATTGCCGCCGAAGCAATTAAATTTTCGGTTTTATCGGAATTTACGGGAGACAAGCTAACGTTATAATCGCCGGTTGAAATTTCTGAAACATTGGCTGTAACGAAATCAGACATTTCTGTAGTAAATTGCATTGTGTCCATACCGGTAACAGTATATTCAGCGGTATTATTGTCAACTGAAGTAACCAAAGTATCTTCCGAAATTTCGTAAGCTGTACCGGCGGTATAGCCGCTGTCCGGTCTCAAAATGAATTTGGATTCGGAAAAATCAAGCGAAACGGGATATTCGTTGTTGGGGTCGATATTTGAAACGGGGGTTACCAAAATAAAATCATTGGTCGTACTAAAGTCGCGCAGGGTAGTTGCCCAATTTCCAAATTTTGCTTTTACATAATTTGCGGGAGTGCCGCTGGCAGCAATTGAATTAATTCCAATTTCGGCAGCACGAACGATATAATTATTGTCGGCTGAAGGTGTAACAGTTGAGGAATAATTGATAAGCCCGTTATTTTCAACGAGCCAATAACCTGTATCACGATAATTGGCTACACCACTGCGATTGCCCAATAAAAAGCCAACTGCGGTTGCGGTTGCATCGGGATTATCGCCAACAACTGAAACATCAATTACACCGTTATTTACAACGGGAGCTTCTTCAGTCAAAGTGCCGTTATAAACAAGCCCGCCGCCTTGAGCTCCAACACCAACAGCTATAGAGTCAAGACTATTCCAACTGCTTGCCGCCGCGCCGTGATCGTAGGTAGTATCTAAAATTACCTTAATAACGCCGTTATTTGTAAGTGAAGTTCCTTCGTTGCGTGACATACCAAAGTTAGTGCCGTTACTCTTGTTGTAAATCGTGCCGTTGTTTATGAGAGTGCCATAAAGCCCGGTTGTTGCTACTGCGCGGGAAACTTGCGATCTGTCTACATTAATATAGATATCGCCGTTGTTTGCCAAAGTAACATAGTTTGCTTGAGTAGTTAAAGCGCGAACTTGAGCCCCTGCGCTGCCATTGCCGGTTATATTGATTAAGCCGTTGTTTGTTGCGGTAGAAGTGTTGTCTACATCTGCGCCTGAATGTACGTAAATTCCATGGAAAAATAAATTGCTGGTAGAATCGGCTTCATCAAAAGTCATATAAATTTGCCCGTTGTTAATTGCGTGGGAATAATTACCAACCATTATTCCGCGCCCCATTATTCCGGCGTATGTTCTGCTGCTGTCGTCCGTCGTTATTAATTGATCTGCATAGGCGTCATAAATATCTTTGTAACTTAAACGAATAATACCGTTATTTGTAAGAGTTACATAGCGTCCGCCAAAATTACCTGCGTTGCCGGTGTAGCTTAAGCCGCCGTCTGAAGTTGCAGAAGAATCCAAAGTTATCATACCGTAAAAATAACGATAATTCGCATTGCCGAAACTGCCAAATTCGCCGGGGGTGTCAATGGTTGTTCCTTTTGGATTTTCAGCCTCAACAGGATTATCTTCCGTGCCTGTTTCAACCAACATTGCGTCCTCCGCATAAGCGGGAACATTGAAACCCAGCGCAAAAGCCGCGCTAAGAGCAATTAAAGTTTTGCGATTGATATAGCGTTTATATTTTCTCATTTGAAATCCTCCGTGATTGTGAATATCCTACAAATTTTTTACTGCTTTAACTCTGTATTTGCCGCTGAATCTGTCCGCGTAGTAGCCATCATAAGCAAATTTAATGTTACTGCCCCAGTTGTACATGCCGTTGAAAGTTTCACGCGCCAATAAAAACATTCCCGCGCCGTTGTAAATATCGGGGAATAATTTTTCGTCGTACCAACGCCCGCCTTCAGCACTGCGGTTAAAAATGGTTGAAAGTTCCTTCAAATCCGGAATACGCCAGCCTTTTTGCCCCGCAAATTCATTTTCGGCGAAAAGTTTTTCAATTTCGGCAACGCTCATCAATGGAAATTCTTGCTGCAACCACATTAAATTTGTAAAAGTATCAATTACCACGCCGTTTTCAATTTTGTAGCGATTTTCAGAGTGGTCGCGCAGATTTACATAGCCGCCGCTAACTGCAATGACGCCGCACTTTTGATTTTTATCTATTGGAACCGTGCAGCCGTAGCCAAAATAAATTCCCCAAGCGCGAGTATTTTTTGTAATTGCGTGTTCTTCGCCCGTCCAGTAAAAAATTGGTGCAACAAAATTTTTAAATTCGTCGAAAACGGCGGGATTCTGCTCGCTGTAATCTGCAATAAATCTAAGTTCGTCAACATTCGGTAAACGCCAATCATTTTTGCCGCCGAAATTTGCCGCGTTCAATTTTTTAACGTGTTCCTGCGCCTCTTCAAAAGTAAAAGTTTCGGCAGAATTTTTTGCATAGCTTAAGCCGGTTTTCTTGTCAAAAATAAAATTGTCATAAACCACAAAATCAGTTGCGCCGAAATTTTCATTGACGCCTATAACATTTCCCTTGTAGTCGAAAATTTCTTTTTGCCCGCCGCTCGGCATTTGAAATTTATCCTGCGCGACGGTTTCCAAATTTCTAACAAGGCGGTAAGGCAACGGTACAAATTTTTCGCCGTAATAACCTTCATAGCCGAAATTAAAATTCATTATCCAGACGTAGGTATTTTCAAAAATGTTAGCCGTGATATGTTGGAGCATTGGCGGCTTGACTTTGTCGCACTCAAAAAATTTGTCGTAGTACCAATTTCCATTTTCGTAAGTTTCATCAAAGATTAAGCCAATTTCATACATTGTAGGAAGTCGCCAATCTTTGTAACCGGCAAGTTCAAAAGTTTTCAACATTTCTTGAACGTCATTGTAACTTTTGGGCGCGGGCTGTTCTTTTTGCCACATTAATTTTGCAACGGTATCTGTAATTGTGCCGTCGCCGTTGTCAATGAAGCGCGCTGTACCGTCGTGTTGTTTTTCGCCGCGCACTGCCACGCCGTAACTTTTCAGAGTTTTATTTTGAGTTGTTGACGCGCCCAAATTTAAATTGATAACCCAACCGCAATCTTCGCGCAGAGCGTAGGAAGTGAAGCCGCACCAATAATTGTCAGGCAAAAGACTTTGAAAAATTTCTGCGTCAAAGGCGGGATTAACTTTCCCGTACTTAATCAGCGTGCGCATTTCTGCACGTGAAGGAGCGCGCCAATCGTTAAAGCCGCCGTAATTTTTTTCATTGAGATTTTTAATATAATCTTGAAAATCTTCCCAAGTCATTTTGCGCTTGAAATAGCGCGCGTCCGCGGCGTCAAAACTTTTAACTTCCCAAAATAAATTATTTTTAGCGTCAAAAATATAATCCATAATTTTACCTCAAGCGTCGCGACCGTCGGGGATTGGGCTTTTAATCGGGTGGAAAACGTCAATAGCTTCAGTGTCGCCGACTGCAACGAAAGAATGAGGAACATTTGGGGGGATAAAGTAAGCATCGCCCGCGCCAATTTCGTATTCTTTGCCGTCTTCAACAATTTTAAAGCCGCCCTTAATGCAGTAGCCGAACTGTTCACTTTCGTGCGTATGCATTGCAACTTTGGAGCCGTCAGCCATATTCCAGTGGAAAACATTCATCAGCGTACCCTTGCCGAGATATTGGAAGACAACGCCGGGGTTAATTTCTTTCTTTTCAATTTTTTCGTGGTGAACCATCATTTTAAATCACCTTAAATTCCTTTCTTGCCTTTTGTATAATTTTTCTTATAATCAAAACATCGGGGAAACGGTTATGGCACAAGCTACTAAAGAGCACGCCTACTACGTAGCCGCGCAAGGCACCCGCTTTTGTCTTAGGACAATCGAGGCTGTAGTATTCTTGTGCGGATACTACAGGGTTGCAGTCAACCAACCGAACGCGGTGGATTTTTAATCTAACTGCAAGCCCTATAGGGTAGTTGACTCCTAAATAAATGTTACTTCGTTACCTTTGCGCGGCAACGCTTTTCTGTTAGGTTTTCCGTCTTCAGATTTTGCATAACCAACGATCATTGACGCATAAACGCGCTCATTTTCTTTCAAGCCCAATTCGCGCAGGTATGCTAAAATTTCTGCGTCTTCATTAAGCCATTTCAGCTGATTTATCCAACAACTTCCCAAGTCCAAAGAATTTGCGGCAACCATCATATTTTCAACGGCAACCGCGCAATCTGCAATGTTGTTACCGTAATTTTTTTGATTGGCGACGATAATTAAAACCGGTGCCTTGTAATAAAAAATGTAGCCGCCCTTTTTGGATTGAAGGATTGAACTTTTCAAACTTGAATAAGTTTCAGGCGTAACTTCCATTTTTGCAAAGGCGGACTCGGCAAGCGTTGCAAGTTTTTTCAAGACTTCAGGATTTTGTACAACAAGAAAATGATTAGTCTGATTGTTGCCGCCGCTCGGAGCGTACCTGCCCGCGTCGATAATTTTTTGAAGTTTTTCAGTTTCAACCGGCGCGGGCGTGTAGCTGCGTGTACTCCTGCGCGACAAAATTGCCTCAAGAGTTTCCATTTTTGTACCTCAAAGATTTATTCTTGAAATTAATTCTTTGCCCATTTCGTAAGCGCGCTGTAAATCTTGCGGGAAATGTTCGGCGTTGTATTTTAATTTCTTTTCAAGCGGAACAGCCGCGGTATGATATTTGCTGTAATCGTCGAATTGCAAAGTTGCATTGGCAACCATATATTTACAACCGCCAAAAGCATTTTCAAACAAAAAAGCGTCATACTTGCAAGAATTTTCAATTCCCATTTTTTCCATAAAAAGCGGGTTGCCGTTCATGCTGTAAATTAAAACGCTGGGATATTCTTTTTCAACCATTCTTTCGTGCGCGTCGTAATTGTGATGTGAAAAATAAAAACGTTCGATTAACGCGCTCATACTGCTTGACATATGCCCGTTGTAAATTGGCGTTGCAAAAATCCAAGCGTCAGCCTCCAACAATTTTTCCATTACGCCGGTAAAATCGTCTTTCATTGCGCAGCCTTTACCGTAAAAAGGCGATTTGCGCTTACAGGCAAAACAACTGCGACAGCCTTTAAAATTCATACCGTACAAGCTGATAAGTTCAGTTTCGGCTCCTGCGTCATTTGCGCCGCGAAGTGCTTCAGTCAAAAGTTGGACGCTGTTACCTTTAAGGCGCGGGCTTCCGTTAAGTCCTAAAATTTTCATAGATTTTTTCCTTTACAAAGTTTTTACAAATTCTGCCAATTCGGCGGCGTGCTTTTTACAATCTGTAACAACTTGAGTATATTTTTCTTCGGGGTAAACGCCCTTGATATAATTTGCGCTGTAAGTGCAGAAAAGTTTTTTAAATTCCATTTTGCAAGTAACAGTGTAACGTTTAATGAAAGCCATAAATTCGTCCATTGTGTAAGTTACAATACCGTCGTGCTGATATTCTTTTTCGGGACCGCCGACAGTCATTGACGCAATAAAAAATTTGCCCTTGAGTGCGTTACCTTTCGAGCCGTAAGCCCAGCTGTGCTCCATAACTTTATCAATGTAAACTTTCAAAAGTGCCGGGACGCTGTACCAATGAACAGGATATTGGAAAATGATAATGTCAGCTTTTTCAAGTGCCGCCTGTTCCGCCTTAATGTCAATTTGATAATCGGGGTAAAGTTCATCAAGTTTGCGAATTTCGGCTTCCGGCAAAAGTTTTGCAATTTCTTCCAAAATAGTTTTGTTGGCGTTGGATTTTTTTAAATCGGGATGACCGGAAATGATTAAAACTTTTTTCACGGTAAACACCTCCAAAAATTATTCAGCGGCTTTTTTGATTTTTTCGACAATTTCAGGGTTTTTGCTCCATTCGTCTTCATTGAATTTGCTCCACGCCTTGCTGGGGTGTTCACTGAAACGAATTCCCGCCGCGCCTACGTCTTCGAGTTCGTGACCGTCAAAGAAAATGTACACGCGATCTTTTGGAACATTGGTAATTTCTGAAAAAATTTCAACGTACTTTTTGGCAAGAACTTTTTTTTGAGATTCTGCCAAGGCGATTGATTTAACACTGATTGCAGGCATTTGAAACCCTCCTTGAATTTTATAAATTTTAAAAATATTAGCGCAGGTTAAAAACGCGTAGGATTGATTTTAAGCCGCCTTCAAACTTTTTTGATACATTTGTACCCTCAAGCTGAAATCGACGCACTGCGAGCCTTTCAGGCGCGTCTACGGGCTTAAAAAATCAAACTTTCGAAATACTCATTGGCGGGTAAATATCGCCGTCAATTACCGCGTCGATAATGCAGGGCTTTTTGAGTTTCAATGCCTCGGTAAAAGCCGCTTCAAATTCTGCCGCGTTGTGAACTTGCCAACCTTTCGCGCCGCACGCTTCAGCATATTTCACATAGTCAGGATTTGTTATCCCCATAAAAGCGTGCTCGCCGAAATTCGCCAACAAGAATTTTTTGATAACGTTAAATTCTGCGTTGTTGAAAATTACGTAAATGACAGGGATATTTTCTTTGACGCAAGTTAAAAGCTCAAAACCCGCCATAAGATAATCGCCGTCGCCGCACGCGCAAACAACCGTTTTATCAGGATTTGCGCACTTTACACCGATGGAGCCGTTGACGTGACTTGCCATTGGTCCAAAACTGCCGGGATTTTGATAAATCTGATTTTTGTTCAAATTTAAATACGCGCTAAGCCAAAGCATATGTGCGCCCGCGTCGCCCATTATTACGGAATTTTTGGGCAAATGTTTTGAAATAAGTTGTACAAGATAACCCGGATGCAGTTTGCCGTTTGAAAATTCGGGCAGATTTTCGGCGTTATGTTTGTTGACTATCGCCAAATTTTCGGGAAGAGCAGGAACATTATTTTTTTCAAGGTAAGCAACAAGATTTTCAAGCGCGGGCGTTGCGTCGCTTACAAGGCGCGCTTCAGTTGAATAAACTTTGTCAATTTCGTGTCTGTCAATGTTAATGTGGAAAAGTTTTTTGCCTTCATAAAGTTTGGCGTTAAAGCCGAAAGTTGCATTTTCTGCGAAAGAATTTCCAACAGTCAAAATTGTTTGTGCGTTATGGAAATATTCATTTGCGCCGACGTCTCCTGAAGTGCCGACAATTCCCATTGACAGCGGGTTATCTTCAGAAATGTAACCTTTGGCGTCCATTGTGCTTACGAAAGGAATTTTCCACGTATTAATTAATTTTTCCAGAATATTTTTTGAATCCGAACGAACGCAGCCGTAACCGACCATTAACAACGGCTTTTTGTCTGCCGTGAAATTTTCGACAAATTTTTTATTAAATTCGGCGGTTGAATTTTCGTCAGCCAAAACTTTTGGAACCGAAATATTAACGGGGCGATAGAAAGGAACTTCAGCAATAGTAACATCTTTAGGTATGTGCAAATGTACAGGTCCCGGTCTGCCTTCAAACGCCGTATAAATTAATTCTTCCAAAGTTGAAACGGCGTATTTTGCATCTTCCAAAATGACAGATTTTTTGGTTGTTGCCGCGAACATTGCTTGAGAATCGGGCGTGCGTGAAAGTCCGGTTGATTCATTTAACGCGCCCTTGCCTCTCATTGCGCGGGAAGTGTAGCCGGTAATTGCAAGCATTGGGATTGAATCTGAATAGGCAACCGCCAAGCCGCTAAAAAGATTGAACGCGCCGGGTCCGCCCGTTGCAAAACATACGCCCAATTTCTTTGAAAACATTGCATAGCCAGCCGCCATAAATGACGCCGCTTGTTCGTTTTGGATTATGACTGTTTTAATTTTGTCAGATTTATTCAGCGCAAGGAGCATTGAGGCGTTTACTTGACCGGAGCCGCCGAAAACATAATCAACGCCAATTTCTTCAAGCACTTTGACAATCGTTTGGTTTACGTCCATATAATCGCCACCTTCAAATTTAAAAGTGGTTAGTGGAAAGTTTTTCGGCTAACCACTAACCACTAAAAATTTACGACTTAAATTTTTACGAAATTATTTTCCAAGTTTTTTGAGAACTTCAACGATCTTATCGCCGTAAGCAATGGAAGATTCAACTGAAGTACCGGTAATGAACGGATGATCATAATAAACTTGAGGATTTTCACGATTGGCATTAATACGAGCGATACACGCGCCGTTGGGTCCAACTGCGTCACGAACCAAATCTTCAATAGGCCATTGGAAGCCGGGGGTTACAACGTCAGTAGCAAGGTCTTTGTCGCCGCCGTAAACTTCATAAACCATTTTCATACCAGGGCCGTAGAAATCCCATGCACGCGGATGAGCTGTAATTTTCTTTCCGTAAATGATAGATTTGTAATCATTTTCGGGGTCGCGCAGGAATACCAAAGTTGAAACAGCGTAGCAGAGCGCGGCAACGATTTTACCGGTCTTGTAAGCGCGCATAATCAACTGATGAAGTTCCCAGCAATTAGCCATATCGAGATTTGCGCCGGGACCGCCTGTCAAAACGATAGCGTCATAATCGTCCATATTAACTTCGGTGAATTTTTTGGGATTCGCCCATTCTTCGCCGTCAACGAGTTCTTTACAGCGGTTGCAGACCCATTCAGGATTTGTTTTGACATTTTGAACAGGATCAACAAAGTTAGGATCAACGCTGATTTTAAAAGGAAGGGGTTTTTTGCCTTGAGGAGTTGCAAGGGTTACTTCAAAGCCTGCTTTTTTACAAGCGTCCCAAGGTGCTTGAAGTTCTTCTGCCCAAGAGCCGTAATTTGTAGCAATGATTAAAACTTTTGCCATTTTTTTACCTCCAGTAGAAGTAGATATATTTTGTAAACGCCTTTCGGCGGTACATTCTTTTTGTTCAAGGATTTTAATTTTTTCCTCAAGAATATCAATGCGGTTGTTGAGGAAATTTAAAATTTCTCCGCAGTTAAGCAAGCTGATAATTCTTTGAGCAAATGCAACGTGTTCGCCGCCGGTACGAGCAGTGACCAAATCGCCGTCAACCACAACATCTTCATCGACGTAATTTATCCCCATAAGTTTTGCGTCGCCAAGCAAATTGTTATGGACGACCATTCGACGCCCTTTTAATACTTCAGCGATAGGAGCCATAAGCCACGCGCCGTGACAAATTATACCCTTGATAATTTTTTTGTCTGCAAACGCCTTTTTCAAAAATTCGCAAGCCGGCGGAAGTTTTTTTACGTCTTCAGTGTAGCGCAACCTGTCTGCAACATAACCCGCAGGAACAATAACCGCCGCGTATTCTTTAAGATTGACATTTTCAAAACTTTCATTAACTTTTAAAGGTTTGCGCTCTTCGTGTCCCTTGAAAGTCAATTCGGCGTTGCCCCAAAGTCTTGTCAAAAAATGAACTTCCAAGCCTGCCAATTTGAAACATTTGGAATAGTATTCAATTTCCGGCTCGTAGAAGTCACTTTCAATCAAGACGCCTACTTTGTTTCGCAAATTAATTCACCGCCTCGCCAAGATTTTTTATTGCCGTCAAAATATTTTTGCCGTTTTCGTAACGGTATGCCATTTTGTCCATTATCGTTGTATAAAGGAAAATCCCCAAGCCGCCGATACTGCGTTCGTCCATTTCTGCCTCAATGTCAACTTCATTATCATTTTCCAGCGGGTTATAAGGCGTGCCTTCGTCGATAAATTCAAAACGCAAAGCATTTTCATTTTCCAGAAATTCAAAGGAAAAGCCGAGAGTTTTGGATCCGGAATAGTCAATTATGTTTACCAAAATTTCTTCAGAGCAAAGTTTCAGTCGATTCAACCAAATATTGTTGCTGATATACTTTGAAATTTCGCCTTCAATTTCAGTTAACATTTGCGGTAAAAATTTTCTTTCAGCCGGAAATGTCCAATTTTTCAGCATACTTATTCCTCAAATTTATCTTGAACTGTCAAAAATTTGATAATTCCCGTCATTTTGAAAACGTCAATGATAGTTTCTGACGCGCCGACCAAAAAGACTTCAACATTTGCGCCGAGTTTTTGTTTTGCGAAAACGACAGAGCGAATCCCCGCGCTTGCGATATATTCAAGTTCATCTGCGTAGAATACCAATTTTTTAATTTCAGATTTGCGGGCAATCAGTGTTTTAAGTTCTTCCATCAAGGCGGGAGCTATTGAAGCGTCAATATGTCCATGAAGTTTAACTTTTGTAACTTCGCCAATTTCCATTACATAATTTGCCATTTTTACACCTCAATTTTCAGTAGGAACTATGCGAACTTTAATTTGCGGGCGGTAGTCTAAATCCGGCAATTTGACAGTGAAATTTTCGGCGTCAAAGTAATTCCAGGGCTTGCCGTCAATCCAAACTGCCTCAATTTTGCAACTGCCTTTTGGCAAAATATCCGGCTGTACGTGCAAAGTATTTGAACCTTCAAAGGCGTTGGGGAAAGGTTTAAAATACAAGTCCAGCGGCTGTTTTGTGTGCAAAAGGTTAATGTAAACCGCGCTCAAAAATGCAAGTTCGATTGAATGATAACAAGCCATTGAGTGCGAGCCTTTGAGGCGTTCATTGCCGGTAAGGAAAGGAATACCATTATTTAAAACGTTGAAATAAACTGCGCCGTCGTCATGGTCAAGGAAATAGGTATTATAGAACGCGGCAGAACTGCGAGCCAATTCCAGATATTCCGGCTTTTTCAAGCAACCGTACAAAATTTGGTAAGCCAAAATTCCCTGCTCTTGTTGCCACCAAGCTTTTCTGTCGTGCCAAGCAAATCTGTAGCAAGTTTCGCCTTCACGAAGTTTGCGCTCCATAACGTCATACCAACCGCCGCGGCGTGTATCCATTCCGACTTTTGGCATAATTTCGGCGATTTTTTCAGCGAAGTTTACATATTTATCTTTGGCAATCGCGCTGTTGATTCTCATTAAGTTCCAAGCAATTTTAAGATTGTGACCAACTACGCCGCGGTTTTGTTGCCAACCCCAATGTTCGTCGTGGCTCCAATCGTCGAAGAATTTTTCTTGTACGAACGGGCTGTTATCGTAGTCTTTAAAATGTTCTTCAATACAATCTGCGGTATATTCGAGAAAATCTTTGTACTTGTCGTCCATTGTTGCAAGGTACAGATTAATCAAATAAGCCGGCGCGTGATCGCCTACGCTGTTCCAATTTTTACGCCCGACGTTGCGTCCGAGTGATTCACTTTTCGGGTCGAAAGTTACGGGGTCAATGTGCGAATAGTAGCCGCCTTTTTCCCTGTCAATGAAAAACTTATCAAAAAGACTGATTGTCATTTTAATATCTTTCATAATTGCGGGGTCGCCGTTTAAGCGGTAAGTTTGAGTGGGACCGGCTAAGGCGTAAATTTGCTCGTACATTGGAATTGCTTCAATATCGTCATCAAATTCTGAAGTGAAAAGCTTGTGCTCTTTGTCGCCCTGTACGTCAATTCCGTGATACCAATAAACCACATTTTCATCAATATCATAAAATCTCATATGGTCGCGCAGGTATTTTGTACCTTTTTCGGCAACTTCCAAAAATCTGTCTTCGCCGGTAAGCATATACGCGCTAGCCATTCCGTAAATCATACGTGAAATTGTATCTGTTTCTTGGCGAAAATCGGGCTTGCGTACGCCGTCCAAAGTTAAGCGCGTGCGGTATTGGCGGTAGTCAATTTCGCCGTTTGGAAATTCTGCCTTAATGTAAAAATCTGCGATACTGCGAGCTTGATTAACCCACCAATCAGCCTCTTCAAAGCGAAATTCAACTTGCTTGCGTCCCGGAAAATCCATATATGACGCTTCAAAATTTACGCCGTTTTCATCCGGGTAATAGATACCGTAAACGAAAATCATTTGTCCCTCGCGCAGGAGTTTTTCAACCTGCCCTGTGCAATCACGGTAAGGTTCATCCAAGTTTCTTAAAATGCGGGCGTAAAAATTATCAGACAGTTTGAATTTTACTTCATCGCCGGCAAAACTTTTGATTATACCGGTACGAGTTGCACTGTCGAAACTTTGACAAAATCCGCCAATAGTGTCCGAAAACTCAAATTTCACAATCAACGCTCCTTTTTAAAATTCTTAGAAATTTTAGCACAGCATTTTTTTTTAAGTACTAAAATTTCATTTAATGTAACGCACAGCAAGCATTGTAATATCGTCAGATTGTTCAGCCTCTCCAACGTGTTTAGCCAAATCTGCGCGAACATCTTTCAAAATATTTTCCAACGGTTCCTGAATATCAAGGGAATTCAAACAATCAGATAATCTTTCTTCGCCGTACTGATTATTATTCACATCCATTGCCTCTGTTACGCCGTCAGTATACAGGTACAAAATATCGCCGGATTCAATTTGAATTTCCTGCTGTACAAAGTCCATTTCTTCCATCATTCCCAAAACGCAATTTTCTTCAAGTTGCAGGTATTCAAATTTTTTCTTGGATTTTCTGTACCACATTGGGGGATTGTGCCCGCCGTTGACAAAAATAAATTTGCCGGTTTTTAAATCCAACATTCCCATGAAAACTGTAACAAACATCATTTCTTCGTTGTCTTGGCAAAGTTGGTTATTCGCCAATGTCATTACCGCCGCAAAATCGTCGGGATTCTGCATTGTCATTGCAAAATTTTTCAAAATAGTTTTGCTCCGTGACATAAACAACGCCGCGGGTACGCCCTTTCCGGAAACGTCAGCCATTGTTATTACCAAATGATTTTCATCCAGTAAATAAAAATCGTAGAAATCGCCGCCAACCGCCTTAGCCGCGTTCATTGTTGCGAAAATATCAAAATCTGCGCGACCGAAATTAAAATTGTGAGGCAACATTCCAATTTGAATACCTGTTGCAACGTTCAATTCGGTTGCGATTTTTTGTTTTTCGGCGGTAACTTTGGTAAGATTTTTCATATAATCCTGAAGTTCGGAAGTCATGGCGTTAAAGCAAGCTGCAAGGTGTTCAATTTCATCGCCGGTCTTAAGCTCAATTTTTTCATTGAGGTTGCCGGCGGAAATTTCACGTACCTTATCGGCAAGCGCAATAATCGGTTCAGTTAATTTTTTTGAAAGTCTTTGACCAAAATAACCGACAACAGCAATAATGATAAAAACTGCCACAATCATTAAAAGCATCGTTTCAAAAATTCTTTCGCCAATCCCGCGTACCTGCTCATAAGTTTCAGCACGAATAAAAGCGCGGTTTTCTTCCAGAATCTGATTAACAACGGTATCTTCAACCACAATGCCAAAACTCCAGTTGGTAGTTTCAATTCTGGAAAATGAAACATTGTAAGATTTATCGTCGAGCGTAATTTTGCAATGCCCTTCAGCGTTTCGTAACATTTCCTTAGCCATAAAAGCAATATTTGAATCTTCACTTTGCCGCAAATCTTTTTCTTCATCAAGTGAAACGATTGACAAAATCCCCTGCTTTATTTGCGAAAGTATTACATGCCCTTCATTGTCGAGTACGAAACAAAAACCTTTGCCTGAAATTTTTGTGTTTAAAACCAAATCGCTTACTTTGTCCAAACTTGCGCCAATACCGACAACGCCCGAAAATTCGCCGTCTTTGTAGTAAGGGGAAGCGCAAGAAATTGCCAAAATTCCTTCACGCCCGCCGTTGTAAGGCTTAGTGAAAAATAATTTGCCTTCAGCTTCTGCGTTGCTGAACCAGGGACGCTCATAAAAATTAAAAGTTTGTGCAATCGCCGCTGTTTTATCCGGAAAAGCCCATTCAGGTAATTTGTTGTCAATTTCAATAATAAAACCGTCTTTTGAGGCAATATACGGCGTGATACTTCTGCCGCGCCCAATTCGCTCGGCAATTCCTATCATCATTGTTTGCAAATTTGCCAATCTGCCAATTTCTGTACGCACGGCTGAATTTTCCACAAAATCCGGCGCGTAGAAAATCCACGCCATATAATTTTCGCCGTCGCCGTCATTTGGGTTTGCTTCAGAAATGTAGCGGACGGGATAATTTGAAAAATCGTCGGGCAAATTAACAATTCTGGTTACTGCGCGTTGAACAACTTCAACACTGGCTTGAATATCATCAAGTTCATCATCAATTAAAAAAGCTCGCTCCCTTGCAAGCGTTGACATATATTCTTGTTGAGAAGTTTCAATAGCTTGACTGGACTGCTTTACAGCAAACTCGCCGATTTTTTCGCCGGTTTCAATCGCATCATGACGAACGCCAAAAATTCCGTACAGCGTTATAAAAGCCAAAATCAAAATTGAAAAGCCACTGCACATAAAAACCAGCCGCCGAATTTTCCGCCGAATTGTCTTTCGGTTTCTTTCTTTTATCAGTTTCCAAGACTCAACTAATTTAGAAATCAACAGTACACCCCGACCTTTATTGAATTTTCTTTGAATTTTATCATTGTTTTTAGTTGCTAAAACTAAAGATTCATTTAACTTTCACGCTTCAAAAAATGCTATAATTTTTCAAAAATTCGTCAGGTGAGGTGAAATTATGTATCGCAGTTACGAAGAAAAAGCTCTGGTTATAGCTCGGCGTATGATTTATGCTTTTTACGTCGACAGGGATATTGAAACAATCCTTTCCTATTTGAATCCGGAGAATTTTATTTACACATGCACCAACACCAATGAAACTATCACCGGTATTCACAACATGCGGGATTTTTTATATAATTCGGTAAACTACATCGAAGGCTATAAAATTATCAAGGAAAATTATCAAATTTGCGGCTCTTCAATCGACAGTTGCCTTGTGGCGGCTGACATTGAAACGCAATTAACCAAGTACCAAATGCCCTATTCTGCGACTGTTAAATTTCTGTTCCAATTTAAATTGGTTGCGGAAAAATTATTGGTATCTTATTGTCAAGTACAAATCCCGCTGAAAATTTCAAATCAGCACAATTCCCTTTTTTTCCCGCAGGATAAAAGCCCTATTGAATTGCAAATAGACCGCCAATATCATTATGAAATGTTTTCAAAATTAATGGACAGCAATGCTACTTCAATGAAAGTTGTACAGTACGCGGAAAATTTGCCCTACTACTATGTAAACTTGAAATATTTAAATTTGCTGAAATGCCCCTGCGTCAAAGATTTTGTTGTAGAAAACAAAAATTCAATCGAGCATATTTACCCGGCAGACCAAAGGCGGTACAGCGACTTTGTTAAAAATCACGTCCAACAATCTTTGAAAAATTCACATCCCGGCAAAATTTGGCAATGGCAGAGTTACTACTTCATTGTTTACCGAATTTTCAACAGAGAAGATTTTTACGTTTTGGAATGGGGAAATTTATTCACGCTCAATTCAACTTCTATGATAATGGCTATAGTTTTGCCGCTTCAGGATATTTCGATTTTCTACAGTATGCTAGACCAAAAAAGCATACCAGGGGGGGGTGGTATCCCTAGACCTGATGATTTGTTTAACAATGTCGGTATTCGTATCGGCAAG
>JAFSZS010000191.1 GCA_017455645.1 Selenomonadaceae bacterium
GCACATTTTGAGAAAGTAGGCAGTTAAATTAATAGCTTGCGGGTTGCAACAGTTTTTGTGCAAGTACCGCCGAATAATTTTTTTCCTGTCATTTGTAATTGGGGCGATAATCACGCCACCCGATGTTATCAGTCAAATTTCGCTTGCCGTGCCGGTAATTTTGCTGTATGAAACCGGCTACAGAATTGTTAAGCACATTTTGAGAAAGTAGGCAGTTAAATTAATAGCTTGCGGGTTGCAACAGTTTTTGGGCAAGTACCGCCGAATAATTTTTTTCCTGTCATTTGTAATTGGGGCGATAATCACGCCGCCCGATGTTATCAGTCAAGTTTCGCTTGCAGTGCCGGTAATTTTACTGTATGAAACCGGCTACAGAATTGTTAAACACATTTTAAGAAAGTAGGTTTTTTTAATGAAAAAATTTTTAATGGCAGTGATACTGCTAATTTTTTTTGTGCCGCGTGGAGTAAGTGCGGAGGAGATTATAATTTTTCATACCAATGACTCTCACAGCCGAATTTTAAACAGCGATGACAGCGGCGCGTCAATAGGGCTTGCAGAAATGGCGGCGGCAGTTAAAACCGTCAAAAAACAAAACAAACTTACTTATTGGTTTGACGCCGGCGACACTTTGCACGGTATGCCCAGAATTAATATCAGCAACGGCGAAAATATTGTACCGCTTTTAAACGCCGCCGGAATTGACGTACTTGCACCCGGCAACCACGATTTTAATTACGGCTCCGACCAACTCGAAATTTTGGCTAAAAAATTAAAATTCCCCGTCCTTGCCGCAAATGTTGTAAGAAAAAGTAATGGCGCGGCAATTTTTCAACCTTACAAAATTTTTAAACAGGGCAAAATTAAAATCGGCGTCTTTGGACTTGCAACGCCCGAAACTGCCTACAAAGCCGCACCCGTTAAAGTTCAAAAAGTTGAGTTTTTAAATCCCGTTGAATCTGCGCGAAAAATGATAAAAATTTTGCGCCCGCAATGCGACGTTTTAATTTGCGTAATGCATATGGGACTTGACGCAAGTTCCGAATTTACCAGCGAAAGAATCGCCGCCGAAACTGAAGGAATTGATGTAATTATCGACGGACACAGCCACACCGAATTACCGGAAGGCTTGACTGTCAAAAATACTTTAATTGCACAAACCGGCAACTACGAACATTTTTTGGGACAAGTCAAAATAAATCTGCGCGACGGCGAAATTATTTCAAAGACTGCAAAACTTTTGACGGCTGAAGACGTGAAAAAAATTAATCCTACGCCCGACAAAAGAATTACCAATCAAATTATCAAAATCGAAAAGAAAAACAAAAAAATTTTTGATGTAGTTGTTGCGCACAGCGACAGGGAACTTAACGGCGCAAGGGAATTGGTACGCCGTCAAGAATCAGAAATCGGTAACCTTTGTGCTGACGCTTTACGCTGGAAAACCGGCGCAGATATTGCGATTATGAACGGCGGCGGCATTCGCGCAGGTTTACCTTCGGGCGATATTACACGCGGCGATATTTTGGAAATTGCGCCCTTCGGTAATACACTTCAAAAGGCGGAAATTTCCGGTAAGGTTCTTCGTGAAACTTTGGAGCATTCAGTTTTTGGCGTACCCGCGGCGTTCGGCGGCTTCTTGAGTGTAAGCGGTATGACTTTTACTTTTGACAGCTCAAAACCTGCAGGACAGCGCGTCGAAGAAATTTTTATTAACGGCGTGCCTTTGGACGAAAATAAAATTTATACAATCGGAGCCGTTGATTTTATGTTAATGGGCGGCGACGATTACACAATGTTGAAAGATTTAAAAATTGTCGGCGAATATGAAACGCTCGACGACGTTTTTACAGAATATCTCAATAATCACGGCGTCAAAGATATTGAACTCGGCAGAATCAAAAATCTTGCTGAAAATGTTGACGAAAGGCAGGCAGCTTAAAAAATCTTCAAATGAAAAAATATTTTGTGAATAAAACCGCCGGAATACCAAAAGTCTTGCCGGTTACAGTGGCGGCGGTTTTTATTATTTCAATTACTATTTCTTGTTTGTTTCTGGACAGGGTAATTAAAACGCACGATGAAGAAGTTGTAAAAATGGTTGCTTCAGATGTTTATGAGGCGATTCACAACGAAATTTCACGCTCAATCATAGTTTCAAGAACAATGGCAAGCGACAGCTTTTTGAAAGAAAATCTGAAAAATGAAGCTGATATCCCGCGCGACGAAGAAATTAATTTAATGAAAAATTACCTTGACGAAATAAACCGCAACTTTAAGC
>JAFSZS010000192.1 GCA_017455645.1 Selenomonadaceae bacterium
AATTAAAAGTTGAGATAAATAAAAATCTGCGCGAAGAGTTGAAAAAATTGCTCGGCGCAGAAAATTTTAGAATCTATTAAAAACCGCTCCCAAATGAAGCGGTAATTTTTTTAATTTTTGTTGACGATTGAAGAAATTGTAAGAGCCATGCTGTCAAGCGGCACCTGCTTTAAAACCGCGCCGCAGTCAAAGGCAGATTTCGGCATACCGTAAACTGCGGAAGTTGCCTCGTCTTGCCCTAAAGTCAACGCGCCTTTCTTTCGCATTTCCAAAAGTCCCGCCGCGCCGTCCTTGCCAATTCCTGTTAAAATGACGCCCAACGCCGCCTCTCCTACCAATTCTGCAACAGAGAAAAAAAGTATATCGACTGCAGGACGGCAACTGTGCACCGGCGGCGCAACGAAACATTTTATTTGCAAATTGCCGTTGACTTTAACTAATTTCATATGAAGACCGCCCGGCGCAATGTATACGCAGTCGCGCTGTATAAATTCGCCGTCTTCAGCTTCCTTGATTGTAAGCGCGCTTGCTTTGTCCATACGCTCGGCAAACATTCTGGAAAATCCGGCCGGTATGTGTTGCACAACGACTACCGGCGGAAACGGCGGCTTTAATTTTGGCAAGATTGCCGCCAACGCCTCCACGCCGCCTGTTGATGAACCCATTGCTACCAATTCAATTTTTCTCACCAATATCACCGCCCTTAAATTTTTAAAACCCTGTAAAACGCGCTGTAAGCCACGCAGACGCGTTTTTATTTTTTTTGATATATTTTTACCTGTGAACGCTTAGAAACCCTGTAGCGGCGATTCTGGACGCTCTACGCAGGTTTTTAACGCGGCTTTGCAAAAATCATTCTGCCTGCCGAAGTTTGCAACGCCGAAGTTACCTCAACCGAAATTGTACGACTCAAATATCTGTGCCAATTTTTAAAACCCTGTAAAACGCGCTGTAAGCCACGCAGATGCGTTTTTATTTTTTTTGATATATTTACCTGTGAACGTTTAAACACCCCGCAGCGTCGATTCTGAACGCTCTACGCGGGTTTTTAACGCGGCTTTGCAAAAATCATTCTGCCTGCCGAAGTTTGCAACGCCGAAGTTACCTCAACCGAAATTGTACGGCTCAAATATCTGTGTCCGTTTTCAATAACAATCATTGTACCGTCGTCAAGGTACGCCACGCCCTGCCCCGGCTCTTTGCCGTCGCGCACAACTTGTACTTTCATTGTTTCGCCCGGAATTACCACGGCTTTTACCGCGTTTGAAAGGTCGTTAATATTTAAAACTTCGACGCCGCGCAGTTGTGCAACTTTATTCAAATTAAAATCGTTGGTAATAATTTTGCCGCCGATTTTTTGTGCAAGTCTTACCAATTTTGAGTCAACCTCGTGAATATCATCAAAATCAACATTCATCACTTCGACTTCAAGCGGCGATTCTTCACGAATTTTTTGCAGTACGTCAAGCCCGCGCCGCCCGCGCACGCGCCTTAAACTGTCGGCTGAATCTGCAATGTGCTGAAGTTCTTCCAAAACAAAAACGGGAATTAACAATTTGCCCTCAAGAAAACCTGTTTTGCAAATGTCAGAAATTCGCCCGTCAATTATAACATTTGTATCTAAAAGTTTGTAATTGGGATTTTTCTTTTCTTTGACAAGATTAACTTTCGGCTTAGCAATTTCTTCCGGCGGAACTTCAGCGGTTTTTTCTGTTGCAACATTTTCTGAAGTTTCGGCGGGTTCAGTTTCATTTTCTTTGGCGTTTTTATTTTCACGGCTTTTTAAAATTTCTCTCAAGGCTTTTGGCACGGAGGCGAAACTTGCCGTAATTTCTTTACGTTTTTTTATCGTTATTCTAATTCCCAAAGTTCCAAGTACAATACTGAAAACAATCGGGATATAATTTCCAACAACAGGTATTCTTGCAAAGGCGTTGCCCAATAAATCCGCAATAATAAGTCCTATCGCCAATCCCGCTGCTCCGGCAATAACGTCATGAATTGGCATTTTGCTAAGTTGTTTTTCTACAAATGCGGTAAAAATTCCAAGTTTACGAATTAAAAACGGCGATACAAACCAGCCTGCAATTCCGCCGAGTATCGCTCCAACCAAAATACAAATTGCGCTTGCCACCGTCAACTGAAAAATTCCGAGTTCGACTTGAAAAAATTCTGCGTTGATAAAATTTGTAAGTGGCGTGCTTGCCAATCTGAAAAGTGCGCCGCCCGCTATTATAAGCGTCAGCATTATGAAAAATTTTATTACCTTATCAAGCATAAACCTCACCTTCTTTCTAGGACTTGGGAAATAGGGAAAATTTTCTATTCCCTATTCCCTTCGCCCTATTCCCTAATCAGGCAGGATTTTTAATTATCAGTGCGATAAAAATTAAATCCTCCTCGCCGATATTTTCAATCCCGTGCATTTCGTTATCGCCGCAATAAGTGGTTGCGCCGGCTGTAACTTCATAGAATTTATCGTTGTCATTGTATTTGGCGGTTCCTTGCAAAATGTGATAAGTTTCAGAATTGCCGTAATGATAATGTGCGCCGATTGACGCGCCCGGCGGGATAACAACTTTTGCAAACATTTCACATTGTCCGACCATTTCTTTTTTCGTCAAAAGGTGCGTAATTTGAATTTCGCCCTTGCCGCCCGCTTTATTTTTTGCCGAAACGGTTTCACTTTTTATTACCGGCATTTTTTATACCTCCAATTTCTGTTAAAAATCTGGTAACTGCATCTTGCCAACTCGGCAACCGATTAAAGCCCGCCTCGTCCAAAGATTTTTTGCTTAATCTGGAATTGAAAGGGCGTTTTGCAGGCGTGGGATAATCTGAAGTTGGAATTTTTTCAACTGTAATTTCGCGTCCGGCTTGTTTGAAAATTTCTTCGGCTAATTCTGCCCAACTGCAAAAACCTTCGTTTGTGGCGTGATAAATCCCGTACTTGTCAGAATTAATCATATCGACTAAAAGCGGCGCAAGATCCGCCGTGTAAGTTGGACTTCCAATTTGGTCATCGACTACGCTAATTTTTTTGCGGCGTTTATCAAAGTTTAACATTGTTTTGACAAAATTTTTACCGCCCGCGCCGAAAACCCAACTGATTCTAACAATAAAATAATTCCTCAAAAGGGCAATAACAGAATCTTCGCCCAACAATTTACTTTTGCCGTAAATATTTTGGGGAGCTTTTTCATCTGAAATTTCGTAGGGAGTTTCACCGTCGCCGCCAAAAACATAATCTGTACTGATATAAAGCATTTTGGCGCCAATTTCACGGCAAGCCTCGGCAATTTTGCGCGTTGAAAGACCGTTTACAGTTAAAGCAAGTTCAGCTTCAGATTCTGCCTTGTCAACGGCGGTATAAGCCGCGCAGTGAATGACGGCGTCCGGCTTTTTTTCGATTATGAAATTTTTGACTTCCTCGGGGTTGCTTAAATCAAGTTCTTTTCTGGTTGTACCGATAAAATTTTCACCGCGCCGCTCCAGTTCTTTTACAACATCTGCGCCGAGTTGCCCGGTTATTCCTGTTACCAATATCATATTAAAAAACTTTGCCTCCTATCTGATTTCTTCCGCGTCTTCGGGGTGTTTGCGGATATATTCAAGATATTTTTGGTATTCTTCCTCAAAATTTTTATTTTCAGTGGATGAAAGTTGAAACGCCATTAAAGCTATTGTTGCAATGCGCCCGATTTCGTGCGGCTGAAAAGTTTTTACCAAATGAATTACGGATTTTGCGGCTTCGTCCAAAATTTCTCTGTCATACTGCGCGAAACGATTTAACAAAAGTAAATCAAACATTTGTTGCTCCAAAGGCGACCATTCAAGCGCAATTCCGGCGTTGGAACGGGGGTATTGCCCGTGAATGTCAATATCTTCATCCACGTCCTCAATTTCCGGTATGTACAATTCTTCTTCGTCGTCAAAGTTGCGTTTTCTCATAAATAATACCTCCTGCTGTTTTTTTGAGTACCTTTAGCATTATATAACGTACCGCAATTTAAAGCAAGCTTGTTTAGGGATTAGGGATATAG
>JAFSZS010000193.1 GCA_017455645.1 Selenomonadaceae bacterium
AAATCGACAAGCCTTTTTCATTTGTCAAAAATTTTTCAAAAAGCCGCACAAGCTCAAGCGGCTATTGCCATTTATCACTAACAGCTTTATTTTATGAGCGACCGTCTATCAAATTCCCTAAACGCTCCGTTCCATTTGCGGGGCGTTTTTGTATTGAAATTATAGCGATTTATTTTTTTCCTGTCAACTGTAAATATTTTTCCATTAATGCTGAAACTATTTCAGGCTCTGTCATCTTTGCCGAAAAACCATACGCCGCCATTACTGCCGCGTCGTTTTCTTTGTGCGCCGCCCGCAAAATTTTGGGCATTGCTGTTTCATCATATAAATCTGCCAAACTTGCCGCCGGATATTTCGCCCGCGCGTCCAAGATTTTTTGCGCCGTACTTTCGATTTTCAAACGCTGCTTTTCTGTTGGCGCGCACCATACAAAATTATTGTACACTATCGTTGCTGAATATCTGTAATCACTCTTCAAACGCCCGCAAACTGCACGCGCCCAAGCATTATGCACTGAACTTGTTAAAATACCAAATTCATAAAGCCCTGCGCGAGGAATAATTGAAGTTGCATCGCTTGCAATAATATTTTTATCAATAAAACCCATTGGAATATAACGGCGATTTTCTGAACTGACACGCGGCACCATTATATAATTTGTTTCAGGTTGAATATTTAAATAAAAAAGTGAAGGAATAACGGCGGCTTTTTGAGTATCTGGACGTTTGCTTTTCAAGCGAAATTCTTTGACGGCTGTAACTCTTTCCATAACCAATTTCATTTGGCGGAGTTCATTTGGCGGACAATCTACAAGCCAAAGACAATAACGAATTTTGCCGTTAATAAAATCATCTGCTCCCATATATTGACGAATATATTTTTCAGCGGCGGGTTCACGCTTAATAAAATTTTCGTATTCGTCAGCCTCAATAATTAAATTGCCGCCGTCAATAGGCATACTGCCGCGCGTCATTTTTGGAACATCGCAAACGGGCTCATCTCTTTTTTCGATATAAGCGTTGGGGGCGTCAAACAAGTAGCCGTTGATATTTCTTGCGGGAATTGCAATAATTTCTTCCTTGATTAAAAAAGTTTTGGTTTTGTCTTTATCGTCAACTTTTGCTTTGTCGACTTTTTCTTTGCCGAGGAAAGTAACTTCAAAAATTTTTTTCTGCAGATTGGGAACTTGAGAAAAAGCGATAATGACAACGTGAACCTGCGCCATATTTGGGGATTCACTGAACCATTTGAAAGTACGGTAGGCAAAATCAATGTGAACGTTTAAATTTTTCCAGAGCGGCGCTACCTGTTCGCCCTGCGTGATAGAATTTGTGGCAACAAAGGCGCAGCGAACATTGGAGCCTTGAATAAAATCAGCCGCCTTTTTAAACCAGCCTGTAACATAATCGAGCGGCTTTAAATCTTTGCAAAGAGCCAAAATATCAGCCTTTTGTGCGGCGTTTTGCCCTTTGGTGCCGATGAAGGGCGGGTTGCCGACGATAAAATTTAAATCAGCGGGCGCAATTAATTTTTGCCAATCGAAAGTCAAGGCGTTTTCGCAGATAATGTGCGGGATTTTTTTCAGGGGGAAATGTGGCAGATTCAAATTAAGCGCGTCGATTAATTTTTGGCGCATTTGAATTTCGCTAATCCATAGCGCAGTTTTGGCAACGGCAACGGCGAAATCGTTAATTTCAATACCGTAAAAATTTTCAATGGAAATTTTAATTGGATTGTCGGGAATTTGTACGCCGTCCTTTGCAAGTAATTCAAGGATAGAATTTTCAAGCTCGCGCAGGAGAATATAAGATTCAGTCAAGAAATTTCCACTTCCGCAGGCGGGGTCAAGAATTTTAATTTGTGCAATTTCATTTTGCAAGCTGATTAAATCTGCGCGGGTTTTAACATTTTGAAATTTTTTGTAAAGTTCGTCGAAGAAAAGCGGGTCGGTAATTTTCTGGATATTTTCCGGTGAAGTGTAATGAATCCCTTCCTCGCGGCGAATATTTTTTTCAGCGTCGAAATTTTGTAAAGTGGACTCAAAAACCGCGCCAAAAATTGTCGGGTCAATATCCTGCCATTTCAATTTAGCCATATCAAAAAAAATTTTGCGTGCGGCAGTTTGAAATTCGGGGAAATCAAATTTTTCTTCGTCGAAAAGCCCGCCGTCAATGTAGGGGAAAAGTTTTAAATCTTCGCCGATAAATTCACTGCGCTTATCAAGCGGCGTACTCAAGACCTCAAAAAGTTCAGAAAGTGCGCGGCGCAAACTAACTTTGCTGTCTTTGTAATTTGAAAGATACTCTGTAAACATTTTGCGCCTTGGAAAAATACCGGCGGATTCGGCGTAAAAGCAGAAAACCAAACGCACGCACAATTTATTTAAATTTTGGAGAATGGCGCGCTTGTCTTTGCCGGTGTAACTTTTGTACATATTTTCATAAAGTTTGCGGACGGCTGTACCTGCCTCAAAATCTAAATCTCTGTCAAGGTCAATGGTGCGGCGCGTCTTTTTAATCAGAAAATCGAAGGCGTAATATTTTTCCGGCAATTCTTCAAAGAGGATTTTCACGGGCGCGGCGAGCGTGTCCATATTGTAAATCAGAAATTCATTGAAATTACAAGTGATAATCCAGCGCGCTTTTCTTGTGTAGTTTAGGGCGTCGTTGTACCTTTTCGCCTGTTGATAAACCGCGTCATCCAGTTTGACGTGCGAGGATTTTTGCTCAATGATAACTTTGGATTCAAAAAGGTAGCCGTCCAGAAATTTGGTATTGCCGTCAATTTTTACCTGCGTTTCAAAGTCAATGAATTTTTCGGGATACAGAATATCAAAAACATCACGGATAAAAGCAAGCCAAAATTTTTGAGTTTCGCCTTTTTCGTAGCCGTGCCCTTGCCAATCTTTCACGAAATTTTTAATCTTAATAATATCAACATTCATTAAATCACCGCCTTTGGAATATCCTAGCACAAAAAACTTTTCCTGCAAACTGAAAAAGCCGTCGCGCAAACTTTACGCAACAGCTTCCTTGATATAAACCGGCGAATACCTAATCTCCCGCGTCGTCGCCAACGAAGTACCTTCGGCGTATGAGTGCTTAACTGCTGTGTTCGGAATGGGAACAGGTGGAACCACTCAGCCATTTTCACCGGAGCAACTTTTGAAAAGTTGACAAATAGTTGTCGCGTTATGTGTTACCAACAATTTCAGTAACCGCCGCGTTCCAACTTCAGAAAACTTTAGATTCTCTGAAAACTGCACAGGATTTTCAACACATTAGAATTTAAATAAAAACAAACGACATATTAGTATCGGTCAGCTGAATACTTCACAGTACTTACACTCCCGACCTATCAACCTTGTAATCTTCAAGGTGTCTTAAAAGATACTTCATCTTAAGGCAGGTTTCACGCTTAGATGCTTTCAGCGTTTATCCCTTCCGAACGCAGCTACTCAGCAATGCATTTGGCAACACAACTGATACACCGTAGGTTCGTCCACTCTGGTCCTCTCGTACTAGGAGCAGCCCCTCTCAAGTATCTGACGCCCGCGATGGA
>JAFSZS010000194.1 GCA_017455645.1 Selenomonadaceae bacterium
AGCGGTAACCTAAATCTTCGTTCCAGAATTTAACGATTTTTTCGGCAGTCAAACCCGCTCCGACAACTATAACTGATTCCGTGAAAATGTGCCTGATTTTTAAAAATTTCATAACCGCGTACCGAAGAATACAAACAAAAACCAGTACAAAAATCCCTAGCAAAATTATAAAAAGTCGGCTTGTTTGGTTGCCGGCCTTCGCAAAATAAATCAGAATAATTGACGCAATGGAGCCGTAAAATACAGACAAAAAAATATCCCGCATTGTGTCAACTATTGGTTTCATTTGTCGATATGAACTTGAGTGCGCCAAAAATATTAGAAATAAAAACGGCACAAAAATAAAAATGTACGAATAAGTATAAAAATAATAGGCGTTGTTCCAGAAGTCAACAGAATTTCTTATGAAAAATGATACAAATTCGGCGGCAACTACTGCAAGATAATCGAACGCCATAAAAATCAGCGTAGGAAAAAAGCGGTTAAGAGGTTGCATTGTTGACTTCCTTTACAAAAAAATAGCCGCCGGTGAAGGCGACAAGCAAAGATTTTCAGATTGGTTTAAAATCTGTTTTCTCTGCCTTTTCTGATACGGGCGATATTATCTTTGTGCTTAATGATAATGAACGCCGCGGCAACTATTGAGAAAATAACGTACATTTTTTCGTAACTGAAAGCTATTGCAAGAATCGGCGTCATAAGTGCGGCGGTAATGGAGCCGAGCGAAACATAGCGGGTTGCAAAAACAATCGCGCCCCAAACAAGTACAATAATAACTGCAACTTTCGGCATTAAAATTGAAATGACGCCCAACGCGGTTGCAACGCCTTTGCCGCCTTTCATTTGTAAGAAAATGCTGTGCATATGACCGACAATAGCAAAGAAACCGGCAAGAATTATGCTTGTAGGAGTGGCAACCAACAATGACGCAAGCAGTACGGATAATTCACCTTTCAGAAAGTCCAGCAAGAAAACCAACGCGCCGCCTTTTCTGCCCAAAACACGATAAGCATTTGTTGCGCCGATATTGCCGCTGCCGTAATGCCTTAAATCTTTGTGCCAAATTGCTTTACCGACAATCAAGCCGCTTGGAATGGAGCCCAAAAGGTAAGCTAAAATTAATGTTAAAACCAACAAAAAAAACACCTCCAAATTATTAAAAATTAAAAATTAAAACTCGCTTAAATCAGTAACCGAAAAAGTAAAATATGTATCGGGATAAGGTTCATTTGCAAGCGTGAAATGCCACCATTCTTCTTCAAGCGGTTTAAAGCCGTGTTTCATCATTACTTCGCGCAGGTACATACGATTATTAATTTGTTGCTCGGTAAGGTTGCCTCTGTAACTTGGGTGCGAAAGTTCGCCGAAATAATCAAAAGTGCCGCCCATATCGACTTCTTTACCGGTTGCCATATCAAACAAGGTTAAATCGACTGTCGAGCCGCGGCTGTGTCCGGATTTTTCGGCAATGTAACCTTCGATAAACAATCTGGATTTGTCAACTTGCGGGTAAAAATAATATTTCATACGATAATCTGCAAGATTTTTTCCCCAGCGTACGAAGTGATCAACTGCAGATTGCGGGCGGTAGGCGTCAAAGATTTTCAAGCGGTAGCCGTGCTGTTTAACTTCGTCAGAAACTGCTTTTAAAGCGTTCGCCGCCTCAATCGTCATTAACGCTACAGGTTGTTCGTAGCCTTCGATTCTTTCGCCGACAAAATTATAAGTTGAAAAATAGCGTATTTCCAAAATTGCGTCAGGTACAACTTCAGATAAAACTACAAAGCCAGTTGAATCGTCAGGCGTGGTTGAACGCTGCGCGAAGACCGGCGAAACTGTCAGCATTGCCGCAATAAGCAAGCCTGTCATAACCTTAAAAAATTTTCTCATCAAAATCACTCCTCCACATTTATTTTAAAATTACAAAAAATTACAGGCGTTTGAAAAATGCTCTAAAATCGATTTAAAGCGGCTTGAAAATCTTTTTGATATATTTGTACCCTTGAGCCCAGAAAATGAATCCTGGTGGCTCTCAAGTGCCTTTACGGGCATATTTTCAACCACTACTCCCTATTCCCTACCCACTATTCCCTATTCTTCTTCGTTTCTTTTGCGAATTACAAATTTCAGCGGCGTACCTTCAAAGCCGAAAGTATCGCGCAATTTATTTTCAATGAATCGCAGGTAAGAAAAATGCATAAGTTCAGGGTCGTTTACAAAAATAACGAAACGCGGCGGGCAAATTTCAGCCTGCGTCATAAACAAAATTTTTAACTGTTTACCTTTTTTGGTAGGCGGCGGATTTACTGCGGTTGCGTCTCGAATTAATTCATTGAGCACGCTTGTTTGAATACGCATTGTTTGCTGTTCGACTACAAATTTTACCAATTCTGTAACTCTATCGACGCGCTGTCCTGTAAGCGCACTTAAATATAAAACCGGCGCGTACTGTAAAAATCCAATTTCGTCGCGCAGATTGTCGGTAAATCTGTTTGTGGATTTATCGTGCTTGTCGGGGAAAATATCCCATTTGTTGACGATTATAACACAACCTTTGCCGCTGTCGTGCGCGTAGCCTGCAATTTTTTTATCTTGTTCGGTAATTCCGGCGGGCGCGTCAATCAGCATTAAAACAACGTCCGAACGCTCAATAGATTTTAAAGACCTCATAACGCTGTAATATTCTACCGCCTCTTCAACTTTGGATTTGCGGCGCATTCCGGCAGTATCAATCAAGGTAAATTTTGTGCCGTCTTTAAAAAAATGTGTATCGATGGCGTCGCGGGTTGTACCGGCAATTTCTGAAACTATAACGCGCTCTTCGCCCAAAAGTTTATTGACAAGTGAAGATTTTCCAACATTCGGACGCCCTATCACGGCAATTTTAATTTCGTCTTCGTCAACAATTTCAGAATCATTTTCGGGGAAATTTTTAACAACTTCATCAAGTAAATCTCCCAAATTAAGCGCGTTGCTTGCCGAAATTGGAATAGGATCGCCCAAGCCCAAATTATAAAATTCGTAAGAATCAACCTCAAGCTGCACGCTGTCAATTTTATTTACTGCAACAACAACCGGCTTTGTTGCGCCGCGCAAACTTTTTGCAATGTCTTCATCGGCTGAAGTTAAACCTGCGCGACCGTCAACCACAAAAATAATAACGTCGGCTTCGTCCATAGCAATATCAGCCTGCGCACGAATAGCATTGACAATTTGGTTGCCGTTGGAATAAATTTCAATTCCGCCGGTGTCAATCAAAGTAAAATCGTGTTCAAGCCAATTTGCATCCATATAAATTCTGTCACGAGTAACGCCGGGCATATCGTCAACAATCGACACGCGCTTTTTGCCAATTTGATTGAAAAGCGTAGACTTGCCAACGTTGGGACGCCCGACAATCGCCACAATCGGTTTACTCATTAAATCACTTCCAATGCTTGTAAAAATTCGCCGCCGCTTGAAATTGCTTGAAATTTTGCGGGGAAAATTTTTCTTAAATCGTCAACAGTAACATCGTCCAAAAAAATTTCAGTGCCGGAGCGGAGCGCGGTTTTGGGGATTAAAATTTTGTCACAGTTACGATTATTTTTTTTGAGAGTGTTAAGAATATCGCCGCCGGTTAAAAGTCCCGAAACATTAATTCTTTCGCCGAAAAATTCATTGACAACCGGCAAAATTCGCACGTCAAGATTTTTATTGCGGCGCATTTCTTCTTCAGCCAAACTTTTCAAAATTACTGAAATTGAAGTCCCGCAAATTACATCAACCTTTAATCCCTTAGCCCTTAGCCCGTAATCCTTAGCCCCTAAATAAAATTCATCAATAAAATTGCGCGTCATACCGATACCGTTTTCAATCTGCGGGAAATCGTCATAATATTTGGCGGGCGGCATTTCTTTTCCTGCTAAAAAATAAAATTCATCGCCCAAGTAAACAAAAGTTTTTCCGGTTTCTGCGCGAGATTGTTTTTGAAATTTTTCAACCTGCGCAATAACTTTAGCCGCGCCTTCGGAGTCAAATTGCGTTAAGGGGAATTTATCACGGCGATATTTCGTAACTCCAACAGGAACAATCGCCAAACTCTGCGCGAAAGGGCGGCGTTTCATAATTTCAGAAATTGTAAAATCCAATTCTGCGCCGTCATTCAAATTTGGGCAAAGTACAATTTGTGTATGGTATTCGACGCCGCAATTTTCCAACTTGTCAAGGTGCGTTTGAATTTTCCCGGCAAGCGGCGTTCTTAACATTTTCGCCCTAACTTCGGGATTCATTGAGTGAACAGAAATATACAGCGGCGACAAGTGAAAATTTTTGATACGTTTAAAATCTGCGTCAGTCAAATTGGTAAGCGTGATAAAATTCCCGTACAAAAAAGAAAGGCGGTAATCGTCATCTTTAACATTGAGAGTTTGGCGCATATTCGGCGCGATCATATCGACGAAACAAAAAACGCAGTGATTTTTACAAGTTTTAATTTTGTCGACGGCGGATTCAAATTCTGCGCCCAATTCCTCGTCAATATCTTTTTCAAAGGCGATAATTTCACGTTCGCCGCCGGAATGTTCAACCAACAATTCAATTTCTTCATCGGCAAGCAAAAATCTTAGCTCGATTAAATCACGCGGCGGACTGTCATTAATTTTTAAAATTTTATCGCCGGCTTGCAGTTCCAATTCTTCAGCAAGAGAATTTTGGTAAATCTTTGTAATTTTCATAGCTAAAAAATAAACGGCGCAAAAACTTTCTACGCCGTTAATAAAACTAATCCCTTTTCCCTAATCACTAATCCCTAATCCCTAATCATTCAGCCGCAACTTGCGCGGGTTCGTCTGACGCCTCGGCTACTTCGTTAAGTGCGTCAACAAGTGCATCAACGTCAATACCGTGAGCCGTTGCGCCTTCTTCGACTGTTTCAAACTGCGCGACGTGGCAACCAAAGCAACCCATTCCCGCGTACATAAAAACGCCGATTGTATCAGGATATTTTTGTACAACTTCAATTATATTCATATCTTTAGTAATTTTCATAAAAAAACCTCCTAAGCTGTCAAATTATATCACGTCTCGACAAATCGTCAATGAATTTTGAGTGAAAAAATTTTCTTGCGTTTGAAGGATTTTTCTGATATATTTTGAAATAGAAAATTGTAGTTAAGTGTTTTTTTAGAAATTACAAAATTTTTTTTTAACCGCAAAAGGAGTGGGCGCGTTGGAATTTAAACATACAAGCGTAATGCTGAATGAAGTTGTTGACGCGCTCCACATTCAGCCGCACGGAATTTATTTGGACTGCACATTGGGCGGCGGCGGACATTCTTTGAAAATTGGCGAAAGTTTAAGCGCGGACGGAATTTTAATTGGAATTGACAGGGACGAAGACGCAATAGCCGCGGCGCGTGAAAAATTATCCGGCTTGAGTTGCAGGGTTGAAATTGTTCACGGCAATTTTTCTGAACTTGATAAAATTCTGGACAGTTTACAAATTGGAAAAATCGACGGCGCAATTTTTGACTTGGGCGTTTCTTCACATCAAATTGACACTGCCGAGCGTGGCTTTTCCTACATGAACAACGCGCCGCTTGATATGAGAATGGACAGGACAAAAAATTTTACCGCCTTTGACGTGATTAACAATTATTCTGAAGAAAATCTTGTAAAAATTTTCAGCGAATACGGCGAAGAAAGATTTTCAAAGCGAATTGCAAAAAATATTGTCGGGGCGCGTAAAAATTCAGCGATTGAAACTACCGGCGAACTTGTCAAAATTATTGAAAAATCTGTACCGAAAATTTCAGACGGCGGGCATCCTGCCAAAAGAGTTTTTCAAGCCGTGCGAATTGAAGTTAATCACGAATTGGAAATTTTGAGCGGCGCGGTTACGGCGGCTGTTAAACGGCTGAAAATCGGCGGGCGAATGGCGGTTATAACTTTTCATTCGTTGGAAGACAGAATTATTAAAAATACTTTCAAAACGCTCGCGCAGGGTTGCATTTGTCCAAAAAATTTTCCTGTTTGTGTTTGCGGGCATAAGGCAGAAATTAGAATTATCGGCAAGGCTGAAACTGCCTCGGCTGACGAATTAAATAAAAATTCCCGTGCGAAATCTGCAAAACTTCGTACGGCGGAAAAAATTTTTGAAGGGGCTTATAACAGCTAAATAAAAGTTGTAAAAAACAATAAAAAATTTTAAATTTTTATAAGGAGGTGAAAACTGTTACAGAAAAGTTTTATGTTGTCATTCTTATAAAACAGCTGTATAATCTTAATGGCTCTTTGAAAA
>JAFSZS010000195.1 GCA_017455645.1 Selenomonadaceae bacterium
AACGACCAAAATAGCGCCGTCCATTTGTGCCGCGCCCGTTATCATGTTTTTGATATAGTCGGCGTGACCGGGGCAGTCAACGTGTGCATAGTGGCGTTTGTCAGTTTCGTATTCAACGTGTGCAGTGTTGATTGTGATACCGCGTTCGCGTTCTTCCGGAGCCTTATCAATGTTTTCATAGGATTCATATTTTGCATAGCCTTTTTGAGAAAGAACTTTGGTAATAGCCGCGGTTAAAGTAGTTTTGCCGTGGTCGATATGTCCGATAGTACCAATGTTTACGTGTGGTTTACTACGGTCAAATTTCTGTTTTGCCAAATTAAACACTCCTTAATTTAGGAAAAAATTTACTTATTAATTTATAAACTCAAGCGGTTGTAGTGTGGTAGTTTGGTAGTGTTGTGGTGTGGTAGTAAAAACTATCCCACTACGCCACTATTCAACTATCCCACTATCATTCGCCTTTGTTTCTCGCAACAATAGCATCAGCAATAGTTTTGGGAACTTCATCATAGTAGGCAACTTCCATTGAGTAAGTGCCGCGCCCTTGCGTTTTGGAGCGTAACTCTGTAGCGTAGCCAAACATTTCAGAAAGCGGTACAAATCCATGAATGACTTGCAAGCCGGAGCGCGTTTCCATACCGTCAATTTTGCCGCGCCTTGCGTTTAAGTCTCCGATAACATCGCCCATATAACTTTCAGGTACAGTAACTTCAACTTTTACGTAAGGTTCAAGCAAAACGGGCTTAGCCTTTTCAGCCGCCGCCTTGAAAGCGATTGAGCCCGCAATTTTGAACGCCGCCTCTGAAGAGTCAACTTCATGAAAACTGCCGTCATAGACAACCGCTTTAACGTCAACCATTGGATAACCTGCCAAAACGCCGTTTTCCATAGCTTGTTTGACGCCCGCCTCAATAGGATTTATATACTCTTTAGGAATTACGCCGCCGACGATTTTACTTTCAAATTCAAAACCTTTGCCGACTTCATTGGGGAAAATTTCAATCCAGCAGTGCCCGTATTGTCCGTGCCCGCCGCTTTGACGAATAAATTTACCTTCAGCCTTTGCACTTTTGCGAATTGTTTCACGGTATGCAACTTGCGGCTCGCCGACTTTACAATCGACGTGAAATTCTCTTAGCATTCTGTCAACGATAATCTGTAAATGCAATTCGCCCATTCCTGAAATAATCGTTTGTCCTGTTTCGCCGTCAGTACGAACTTTGAAAGTTGGATCTTCTTCAGCAAGTTTTTGAAGTGCAATTCCCATTTTATCTTGGTCATTTTTGGTTGAAGGTTCAACAGCAACCGAAATAACGGGGTCCGGAAATTCCATTGATTCAAGAATAATTTGCTTGCCTTCGTCGCAAAGTGTATCGCCGGTTGTAGTATCTTTTAAACCTACCGCCGCCGCAATATCGCCGCTGTAAACCGTGTCAATTTCTTTACGATTATTGGCGTGCATTTGTAAAATTCTTCCGATACGTTCTTTTCTGCCTTTGGTTGAATTGTAAACATATGAGCCGGATTTTAAAACGCCGCTGTAAACGCGGAAAAATGCAAGCTTGCCGACGTAAGGATCAGTCATAATTTTAAAAGCAAGCGCGGCAAAAGGTTCGTCATCGCTTGCCGGTCTTGAATCTTCCTCGCCGTTAGGTTTTACGCCTTGAATTGGCGGAATATCAGTAGGCGCGGGCATATAGTCAACAATCGCATCAAGCAGAGATTGTACGCCGCGGTTTTTGTAGGAAGTGCCGCAAGTAACCGGCGTCATTTTACAATCAATCGTAGCCTTGCGAATTACCGCCTTAATTTCGTCAACCGTAACTTCATCGCCGCCGAGATATTTTTCCATAAAATCGTCATCTTGTTCAGCGCAAGCTTCCAAAAGTTTATCCCTGTAATCCTTAGCCATATCAAGCATATTGTCGGGAATATCAATTTCTTCAGAAACTTTGCCTAAGTCGTCTTCGTAAACAATCGCTTCCATTTTGACCAAGTCAATAATTCCTTGAAAATTATCTTCCGCGCCGATTGGCAGTTGAATTGCAACAGCGTTTGTATGGAGCCTGTCGCGCATCATTTGAATAACGTTGTAAAAATCTGCGCCGGTAATATCCATTTTGTTGACATAAGCCATACGCGGTACATTGTACCTTTCAGCCTGTCGCCAAACTGTTTCTGTTTGTGGCTCGACGCCGCCGCGTGCCGTTAAAATTGCAAGTGCGCCGTCTAAAACTCTCAAAGATCTTTCAACTTCAACCGTGAAATCTACGTGCCCGGGCGTATCAATGATATTTATTCTGTGATTTTTCCAGAAACAAGTTGTAGCTGCTGAAGTGATTGTAATTCCGCGTTCCTGTTCCTGTACCATCCAGTCCATTGTAGCCGCGCCGTCGTGAACTTCGCCGATTTTGTGATTTATTCCCGTGTAAAAAAGAATGCGCTCGGTTGTCGTCGTTTTACCGGCGTCAATGTGCGCCATAATTCCTATGTTGCGAGTTTTTTCTAATGAAAACTCTCTAGACACTTAATTTTCCTCCTTCGTGGAATTTAGATAAAAACCTAAAATCCTACGAAGTTTACCAACGATAATGAGCAAATGCTTTGTTAGCTTCTGCCATTTTATGAGTATCTTCTTTTTTCTTGATAGCCGCGCCAACGTTGTTAGCCGCGTCCATTAACTCGGCTGAAAGGCGGGCGTCCATAGTTTTTTCGCCGCGCAGTCTTGCATAGTTGACAAGCCAGCGAATCCCCAAAGTTTGTCTTCTTTCGGGGCGAACTTCAACCGGTACTTGATAGTTTGCACCACCGACACGGCGGGCGCGTACTTCCAATACCGGCATAACGTTTTTCAGTGCCGTTTCAAAAATTTCCAGCGGGTCTTTGCCGGTTTTTTCTCTGATAGCTTCAAATGCATCATAAACTACACGCTGCGCGACGCTTTTTTTGCCGCTAAGCATAACTTTATTGATAAATTTGGTAACTGTCTTGGAATGATAAACCGGATCCGGCAGAACGTCACGTTTCGGCACAGAACCTTTTCTTGGCATTATCCATTCTCCTTTTATCAAGGATTAATCGCAAGGTTTAAGAATTTTTCACTAATCCCTATTCCCTAGCCCCTAATCCCTATTTCTTCTTCGGTTTAGCTTTCTTTGCGCCGTATTTGGAACGGGATTGTTTCCTGTCTTGAACGCCTGCGGTATCAAGTGAACCGCGAATAATATGATAACGAACACCCGGCAAATCCTTAACACGACCGCCGCGAATTAAAACGACGCTGTGTTCCTGTAAATTATGACCAATGCCCGGAATGTATGCTGTAACCTCGATACTGTTAGTTAAGCGGACACGTGCAACCTTACGCAAAGCTGAATTAGGCTTTTTGGGCGTAGTGGTATAAACACGCGTGCAAACTCCGCGTTTTTGAGGAGATTCTTTCAAAGCCGGTGCTGTAGATTTTTCAATGACACTTTCGCGGCTTTTTCTAACTAACTGATTAATGGTTGGCACACATCCCACCCCCTTTCAATAATAAAAAAAATGTTCCTTCAAAACGCAGGGAATATTACCATTGCCAAAATATTTGCGCAAAGCTTATTCTGACGCCATCGGGATACACAAGTTGTCTTGAGGCAAAATGCAAAATTTTGTTTCATTTGAGAAAATTTAATTTTTTGCAGGAAAAATTAAAAAACCCTGCGCGAAGGATTCAGCTGAAATTTTTTGAGTGCCGAAAATTTTTTGGTAAGTTACAGCGCGTGATTATTTTTCTAATTTTGAATACTGTTCATCGTCGACAGGCTCCAGCCATTCATTGGAAGAATTTTCAGCAGGAACTTCAACAGCCAAATGTGAAAACCAACTATCAGCAGCCGCGCCGTGCCAATGTTTAACTTCAGGCGCAATATTTACAACGTCGCCGGGCTTTAAAGCTTGAGGATCTTTTCCCCATTCTTGATACCAGCCGCGCCCGCCTGTTACCAACAAAATTTGCCCGCCCTTGTGATGAATGTGCCAATTATTTCTGCAGCCGGGCGAAAAAGTTACATTGTGAATTGCGCCGCCCTTGTCAGTCAAAGGATTCAAATACGCCTGCCCAATGAAATATTTGCTGAATTTTTCCGGAAGCGGGTTTCCGACTTCAAAGACGCTCGGATTTTTAATTTCACTCATTTTAAACTCTCCTTAAAAAAAAATTTGAAATATTATACACTGCAAAAATAATTCGGTCAAAAACTTTTTCAACTTGCGTATGTAAAAGAAATGCGCTAAAATTTTTTGTCTTTAATTAAAAACTGGAGGGTAAAATATGAGAAGCGATATAGTAAAAAAAGGCGCGACACGTTGCGCGCACCGTTCTTTGTTCAATGCAAACGGTTTTGGACCGGAAGAACTCAAAAAGCCTTTAATCGGCGTCTGCAATTCTTTCAATGAAATTATTCCCGGGCATATGCATTTGAGGGCAATAACTGAAGCGGCAAAGTTGGGCGTTGCAGCGGCGGGCGGTACACCTATTGAATTTCCGGCTATCGGCGTTTGTGACGGTATTGCAATGGGACATACAGGGATGAAATATTCATTGGCAAGCCGTGAACTTATAGCTGATTCAATCGAAGCGGTAACAATGGCAAGCGGCTTTGACGGCTTAATTTTAATTCCGAACTGCGATAAAGTTGTACCGGGTATGTTAATGGCGGCGGCGCGGTTGAATATCCCCGCGGTAATTGTCAGCGGCGGTCCAATGTTGGCAGGGCGTTTTCACGGCAAAGATATTTCTGTCAGTCAAGCATTCGAGGCGGCGGGAAAATTTGCGGCAGGACAAATGACAGCTGAAGAAATGACTGAACTTGAAAGTAAAGCTTGCCCGGGTTGCGGAAGTTGCGCAGGACTTTTCACGGCTAACACGATGAATTGTCTTAGTGAAGCGTTGGGAATGGCTTTACCCGGCAACGGTACAATTCCTGCCGCTTACAACGGAGCAAGATTTATTTTGGCTAAACGCGCCGCAAAAGTTTTAATGAATCTGATTGAGAAAAATATTTGCCCGCGGGATATTTTGACTTTGAAGGCGTTTGAAAATGCAATAACAGTTGACATGGGAATTGGCGGCTCTTCAAATACAGTTCTGCACTTAACCGCTATTGCCAACGAATGTGGAATTAAAATCCCCGCTGAACTCTTTGATAAAATTTCTGCGCGAACTCCTTACATTACAAAATTAAGCCCTGCAGGTTTCCACCATATGCAAGATTTGGAAGAAGCCGGCGGAATTACAGCGGTAATGCACGAACTTTCAAAGAAAAATCTGTTGCACCTTGACGCCTTGACGGTTACGGGAACTTTGGCTGAAAGAATCGAAGGCGCGGAAATTGAACGCGCTGATGTAATTCGCACTGTTGAAAATCCTTACAGACCGACGGGCGGAATTGCAATTTTGCACGGGAATATTTGCCCCGATTGTGCGGTTGTTAAAGCGTCTGCAGTTAGTGAAGATATGCTGGTTTACAAAGGCAAGGCAAAATGTTTTGACAGCGAAGAAACGGCAATTAATGCAATTATGGCGGGCGAAATTCATAACGGCGACGTTGTAGTTATTCGCTACGAAGGACCAAAGGGCGGTCCCGGTATGCAGGAAATGTTAAATCCAACTGCCGCAATTACAGGCGCAGGTTTAAAAGTTGGACTTATTACCGACGGCAGATTCAGCGGCGCAAGTCAAGGCGCGTGTATTGGTCACATTTCCCCTGAAGCAATGGAAGGCGGACCTATCGCTTTAATTGAAGACGGCGATATTATTTCCATTGACATTCCCAACAGAAAACTTGAGCTTGAAATTTCTGATGAAGAACTTGCAAAACGTCGCGCAGCGTGGGTAAAGCCGGAGCCGAAAATTAAAACAGGTTACCTTGCACGTTACGCAAAACTTACAACTTCAGCCTCAACAGGCGCGGTGGTTAATGCTTAACTTTTTATCGTAAAAAAATTTTTTGAAAGGAGATGACTTTCAATGTTAAACGACGCGGATTTTTATCAAATACACGAAATTATTGGAGGGGAAAAATTTATGGCACCTGCAGCTGTTCCTTATCATGGAAATATTATTGTTGAACTTGCCTTTGAATTTAAAAATTATTTTCGTCAGCACAAAAATGGTTATGTCTTTGCTGATGATGTTGATGTACATTTTCCGGACGGCAGCATTTACAAGCCGGATTTAATTATTGTATCCAAAGAAAATGAAAATATTATCAACTGGAACAAAGCAATTTACGGTACGCCAGATATGGTTGTTGAAGTTCTTTCACGCTCAACCATGCAAAACGACGTTACGATAAAAAAAGATACTTACGAAAAATTCGGCGTCAAAGAGTATTGGATTGTAAACCCTTTTGTACAATCTATAGAGGTTTATCTCCTGCGCGACGGAAAATATGAATTGGATCCTGCATACTACATAATTTACAATGACGAAGAATGGCGGCAGCTTAACGAAGAAAAAAAAGCCGCGTCCAAAACTACAATTTCGCCTACAATTTTTCCTGAAATAAAAATTAGACTTCTTGATATTTTCAGTTGGCGTTATTAATTGAACTTTGCCGAGAATTGGAGGAAAAAATTTTTTATGAGTTGGCAAGAATCATTTGGAAAAAAACTTGAAGAAAAATTAAGCCGTGAACAATTTGTATTTAACGCGCCAATGACTGAACATACAACTTTCAAAATTGGCGGCGCGGCTGATATTTTAATTTTCCCTAAAAATGCGCAGGAAGTTGCAACCGTTTTCAAATTGATTGACGAATTTAAAATTCCCTGCACAATTCTCGGCAACGGCTCCAACGTTTTGGTACTTGATAAAGGTATTCGCGGCGCGGTTATAAAATTCAGCGATACATTTTTTGGCAACATTCGCGCAGAAGGTACAAAAATTTTTGCCTGCGCGGGCGCAAAACTCAAAGACGTTTCAAACTTTGCAGCTGAAAATAATTTGTGCGGAATGGAATTTGCAGTTGGAATACCTGGCAGTATCGGCGGCGCAGTTTTTATGAATGCGGGAGCGTACGACGGCGAAATGAAAAATGTTGTCGCGCAGGTTACGGCGGTTTCTCCTACCGGCGAATTGAAAACTTTTGTTGGTGAAGATTTAAATTTGGGTTATCGCCAAAGTATTTTCCAAACTAACGGCTGTGCAATTTGCGAAGTCGAATTAAATTTGACGCAAGGCAATTTTGACGAAATTAAAAATAAAATGGCAGACTTTACCCAAAAACGCGAAAGTAAACAGCCGCTGGAATTTCCGAGCGCAGGCAGTACCTTTAAACGCCCAAAAGGATATTTCGCCGGAACTTTGATAGATCAAACAGGCTTGAAAGGTTTAAGAGTAGGCGGCGCGATGGTTTCAGAAAAACACGCGGGCTTTGTTGTCAATGCCGGAAATGCAACCGCGGCTGATGTTTTAAATTTGATTGAGGAAGTTAGACGCCGCGTCAAAGAAGTTCACGGCGTAACTTTAACCCCTGAAGTTAGAATTATCGGTGAGTAAAAATTATGGCAGCAAATTTAACCGAATTGCCGCGCTTTTCAACCGGCAGACACGCGGGCTTTGTCGTCAATGCAGGAAATGCAACCGCGGCTGACGTTTTAAATTTGATTGAGGAAGTTAGACGCCGCGTTAAGGAAGTTCACGGCGTAACTTTAACCCCTGAAGTTAGAATTATCGGTGAGTAAAAATTATGGCTAAGCAAAAAACAAAATATGTTTGTCAAGAATGCGGCGCAGAATCCGTAAGATGGCTGGGAAAATGCCCGGCTTGCGGCAGATGGAATACACTTGTTGAAGAAATTGTCGAAGAAGTAAAATTTCAACCTAAGCACGCTTTAACCACGGCTTACGAAAGTCCGCGCCGAATTGCTGAAGTAGATTTAACAGAATTACCGCGCTTTTCAACCGGCAGCGGCGAATTGGACAGAGTTTTGGGCGGCGGCTTAATCCCCGGCTCAATCGTTTTAATTGCGGGCGACCCAGGCGTTGGTAAATCCAGTTTAACTTTGGCAGTTTGTGCGCACATTGCAAAAAACGAACGCCGCGTTTTGTATGTTACCGGTGAAGAAAGTTCCCGCCAAATTCGTATGCGAGCCGAAAGACTTAACGCGCTTGCAGACGAACTTTTTATTTGCGCAGAAAATAATCTTGAAAGAATTATTCAGCACGTCGAAAAAGTTAAGCCGGAACTTTTGATTGTCGATTCAATTCAAACAATTTATAAATCTGATATTGAAAGTGCGCCCGGCAGTATTTCGCAAGTGCGGGAATGTTCGGCAACTTTAATGCGCCTTTCAAAAAGTCACGCGGTTACAACTTTTATAATCGGGCACGTTACGAAGGACGGCAATTTGGCAGGTCCGCGCGTTTTGGAGCATATCGTTGACACGGTTTTATTTTTTGAAGGCGAACGCAACGCAGATTTCCGAGTTTTGCGGGCGATAAAAAACAGATTCGGCGCAACTTCTGAAATTGGACTATTTGAAATGAGAAACAGCGGCTTAGTTGACGTTCCCGACGCCTCAAAACTTTTCTTGCCGGAAAAATTTGAAGATACAGGCAGTGTCATTGTACCGACTGTCGAAGGCACGCGCCCGCTTCTTGTTGAAGTTCAAGCCTTGG
>JAFSZS010000196.1 GCA_017455645.1 Selenomonadaceae bacterium
CCTCTTAAAGTTTTAAGCTTTTTACAAGTCGGCTTTTCTTTCTTTAGAAGAAATAAAAGCCTGGCAAAAGAAAGAATCTCCGCCGCGTTGAATCGCATCACGCGATTCACAACGCGTCGCCGCCCATCCGTGGGCGGCGTGTTTCAGTTTAAACAAAATTTTTTTTATGAAAAATCTTGATAAATTTTTTTGGCAAGTTTTGAGTTAAGCGCGTGCCCTGAAGCCGCCGCAATTATATGACACTTTAAAAAGCCGACAAGCCGTAAATCGCCGATAACGTCCAAAATTTTATGGCGCACAAGTTCATTTGGATATTTTAATTTGTTCAGCCAACCGTTATCATTGTAAACAATTACGTTATCCAAATTGCCGCCGCGCCCCAATCCCATTGCGTGCAATGCCTCAACTTCTTTTTCATAGGCGATTGTTCGTGCAGGCGCAATTTCTGTTTTGTAAATTTCTTCGGTTATTTCAAAATCTGCGTACTGAATACCAATCAAAGGGTGCGGATTAATTGAAGTGAAACTGATTCTGAAGCCGTCACAAGGCAGGGCGATTATAAATTTTTTGCCGTCGTCTGAATCTGCGCGATAAACTTTTTCAAGCTGAATAATTTTGCGCTCGGCGGCTTGCTCGATAGTTCCCGCGGATTTTATCATTTCAAAAAATCCAATCGAATTTCCCTCAAGTACGGGCGGTTCTTCACCGTTCATTTCAACCGCGCAGTTATCAATTCCGCAAACTGAAAGCGCGCTCATTAAATGTTCGACTGTGAAAACTTTTACGCCGTTTTCTTCCAAAGTGGTTGCTCTCATTGTCGAAGTTACATTTGACGCCGTCGCGCAGATTTTATTTTTCGTCGGTAAATCTGTGCGCACAAAAAAAATTCCGCTGTCAATTTCAGCAGGTTTTAATGTCATTTGAACTTCAACGCCGGAATGTAAGCCCTTTCCGGTTATTTCGATTGAATTTTTTAAAGTTTGTTGTTTTGGCAAAATCCTGTCTCCTTTCAACAAAATTTCAACAATTATAGCATTAATATTTTTTTACGTCGATAACTGCACAAAAAAATTGCGACCAAGTTTTTTAACTCAATCGCAAAAAATTAAAATGCAAATTTATTTTTTCATAACAAATTTATCTGCAGTTTGACTGTTGAAAGTTGCCTTGCCGTCCCCGTTTATGTTGTAGCCGGTGGAGCCAATATCTGTGATTTCGCCGTTGATATAAATTTTTCCGGTAGGAGCTTGAGGTGCGCCGACATTTTTTTTACGTCGATAACTGCACAAAAAAATTGCGACCAAGTTTTTTAACTCAATCGCAAAAAATTAAAGTGCAAATTTATTTTTTCATAACAAATTCGTCAGCCGTTTTGCTGTTGAAAGTTGCCTTGCCGTCCCCGTTTATATTGTAGCCGGTGGAGCCAATATCTGTGATTTCGCCGTTGATATAAATTTTGCCCGTTGGCGGTTGAGGCGCGCCGTTTTCAAAATAAGTTGCGTTGTTCGCTGTCAAATCGGAATATGAAGGCGTTGTGCCTTTTTCCATTTGATAAACTGCAACGGCGGTATTAATTGCGGCAAGGTCTGATTGCACTTTTGAAGTATTGGCGGCGGCGGTAATTTTTTCAAATTGCGGGACTGCCATTGTTGCCAAAATTCCAACTACCATAACCATTAAAATAATTTCCAGCGTTGCAAAGCCTTTCTGATTCATTTTTAACCCTCCAGATTTTTTAAAAAATTATAGCAACGCCGCAATTCATTTTCAAGAAAAAAATTTTAAGGCGCAGTGTAAAAATAACGATACAACTGTTGAATTGTTTTATAAATTTTGAAAGGAGCGTTTGAAATGAGCGCGTGGAATATCACAGCTCCGGCTGATTTAATCGCAAGTTTGGCGCAGTCTTCAATTTCTCAAAGTAACAAAAATACTTTCGCCGCCGTTAATTCTGCCGGTTTTAATTCAGATTACGCAAAAATTTTAGCCGCACAACTCGCGCAGGTTGACAACGAATTTAAAGAATCAGTTCAAAATCTTTCCGAAGAAAATTTAACAACTGAAAATACAATGCCCGTTATCGAAACAATCAAACGTTTTCGCCCCGACGGCTCCATTATGATAACAACTTACAAAGACGGCAGCATTGACAGCACCACAAAAATTAAACCGCACCTTGTACCGACGCCCGATTATTCCGCGCCCAAAACGCCCGAAGGTCAAACTGATATTAAATATGTTCAACGCTTTTCATTGGGCGAACTTTTGATGTTATAAATTTGAAGGCAGGGCTTCCGCCTTACATAAAGTTTTTTCTATTTTTAGGGAGGTATTAACATGGATGTATCAACAATTTCTAATGTAGCGGCTCAAAATGTGGGACAATTCACGGCGCAAAAAAATTCGGCGGCGTCAAAAATTCAATCTGCAGTCAATGCTTATGCAAACTCGGCAAAAACCGACAACGCCCAAGATTCGGCAAATGCGGCTTTTTCAGTAAACATTTCTGACGCGGCAAAACAGGCACAAGCTCAAGAAACCGACGATTTATTTGTTGGAGAAGCGGGCGCAGAAAAAACCAAAGGCTTAAATTTGACGGCGGATCAGTTGCAATCTCTCAAAGACGAACAAGAAGCCACAATGATTAACTTAATGATTCAAGTTTTGACTGACAACAACAACAAATTGCAGGGTTGGCTTGATGAAGGCACGGGAATTTTGAATTTCGGCGGGCTTCAAATTGACGCTTCAAGATTTGCGTTGCCGAGCGTTGCCACAAATGCTGAAGACGCGGCGGCGGCAGTTGCAGACGGCGGAGAATGGTCTGTTGGCGCAGTTTCAGACAGAATTTTTGGACTTGCTGAACTTTTCGCAGGCGGCGACCCCGAAAAACTTGAGGAAATGCGCGCGGCTGTCGAAGAAGGCTTCAAACAAGCAGGCGCGGCGTGGAATACTGCAACCGGCAGCAGCAACATGCCCGACATTACCCAAAAAACTTACGCTGAAATTATGAACCGTTTCGACAACGCCAAAAGCAAACTTACCGGCGGCACTATCGATTAAAATTTTTTGAAATCTAAATTTCGACTCTTCGTCAAATTGGCGGGGAGTTTTTTTGTTGCAGAAAACATTTAATAAATAAACAAACCGGCGGTCACGGATAACCGCCACAAAAAGCACAGGATGTGCAAAAAAATTTTTGAAAAAAATTAGCCGCCCGCTTTTGCACTTTGTTTTGGTTGCAAGGCGTGCGTTGCTCTTTTTTTGCGACTGAAAAAAGAAAGTATATTTAAAAATTAACAAACTAAAAAAATTAAACCTTATCGACAGTTTCAAAATTTGTGATATAATTGTCGAAATATTTTTGAGAGGAGCGTTACTATGTTTGGTATTGGCGTGCCGGAACTTATTTTGATTCTGATAATTGGATTGGTGGTTTTTGGTCCCGGCAAACTCCCCGGCGTCGGCAAAGCACTTGGGCAAAGTATCAAAGAATTTAAACAAGCCAACGCCGAAGATGAAAAAACCATTGAAGTAACTGATAAGACTGATAAAAAATGACTTCAACCGAAGATAAATTGACTACCCCTACAGAAGAAATTGACGCGCCCGAAGACGACGGCACAATGTCAATTACGGCGCATTTGGAAGAATTGCGCTCCAGAATTATAAAATCTTTGTTGGCAGTTGCGGCGGGCAGCGGCGTTGCTTATTTTTTCCTTGACGAAATTACAAAATTTATGACCGCGCCCGTCGGCAAACTTTACTACATGAAACCCGGCGAAGCTTTTTTCACATACGTTAAAATTGATATTGTTGCAGGTTTTTTAATCGCCCTGCCGGTAATTTTTTTTCACGTATGGAAATTTTTTTTGCCCGCGCTTACAAAGTCTGAACGCGCAGTCTTGGGCGTACTTGTTCCAACTTCGGTAATTTTATTTTTTACCGGCTTGGCGTTTGCATTTTTCTTAATTCTGCCAATCGCACTGAAATTTTTTATGGGATTCAGCACTGACGATTTGCAAACAATGTTTTCATTTCAAAATTATTTTGACTTTGTGCTGACATTTTTGCTGCCGTTCGGCTTCGTTTTTGAATTGCCGCTGATTGTAATAGTTTTGGCGCAGTTGGGAATTTTGACGAGTGAATTTTTGGGCAAG
>JAFSZS010000017.1 GCA_017455645.1 Selenomonadaceae bacterium
ATGCGGACTCAAAATAAGCGCGTTTGTCCTCCAAAACTTTCAGCAACTTATTTTGCAACATCATATCCATTTCGCCAATTTCGTCAATGAATAAAATTCCGCCGTGCGCGTCCGTCACAAGTCCCGGTTTAGGCTCGGGGACGCCGCTTTCAGCCAAAGATTTTTGCGCGCCTTGATAAATTGGATCGTGAACACTGCCTAAAAGCGGATTCGTCATATCCCGCGGATCCCATCTTAAAGTTGTGCCGTCAGTTTCGACAAAGGGCGCGTTTTCTTCAAAGGGGCTGTACTCCAAAGTTTTAACCGCCTCAAGCACAAGCCGCGCCGATGTATTTTTGCCGACGCCGGGCGGTCCATACAAAATTAAATGTTGCGGATAAGGCGACGCCAATTTTGCCTTCAAAGATTTTACGGCGCGTTCCTGCCCTACAATTTCTTCAAGCGTTTTGGGGCGTAAAAGTTCCATAACAGATTGAGTCAATTTAATTTGTTCGAGTTGCTCAATTTGTTCACGCTTTTTGGCGTCGTGCGGCGTTTCGTCTGAAGGTTTTTCTTCCTTGAGAATTTGAAGGCGAATATCTTTGACGTATTCCTGATGGTCGCGTTCCAATTTTTCATTAACTTTTTTGTCAATTTTATCTTCGACTTGCCGCCTTGCGATAATGTCAGCCAACATTTCTGAAAGTTGGGCAATTTCGTTTTTCAATTCAGATTTTGGCGGGGGCGGGTAAAGTGTAGGATTTTCTTCCAAAATTCGGCGCAGTGCCAAAATTCTTTCGGCGGGATTATTGGAACGTAAAAGCCGGAGCGCGTCCATTTTCCCTGCCTGTAAAACCAATCTGTCAGAACCGATTGAATCAATGATAATTTCGTACAGGGCGGAAATTTCCCTGTCAATATCAGATTCATTGTGCGGTTGAATGACAACATTTTTTTTACCGGCGAAAGTGCGTTTAATTGCGCCAAACAATTTTTTGAACATTAATTAAGCCTCGACAACTACGACTTTAATTTTTGTGATTGTTTCGGGATGAAGTTTTATAACGGCGTCATAAGTTCCAATGCCGGTAACTTCGCCTTGAATTTGAATTTTTCTTTTGTCGATATTTACGTTGCGTTCATTTTTGAGAGCCTTAGCAACGTCGCCGCCGCCTACACTGCCGAAAAGTTTACCGTCTTTGCCGATTTTGATTGGAATTTTTACAGAAACTTTTTCAAGTTGTGCGCCCAAAAGTTTTGCTTCGTCAGCTTCCTGTTGAGCTTTACGCGCTTTATTTTCGGCGTTTGTTTTGGCAACGTGTAAATTTGCGTCATTTGCAATAATTGCTAATTTCCGAGGCAAAAGAAAATTTCTGCCGTAACCGTCGGCAACTTCGACTATATCGCCTTTCGCTCCAACTTTTTTAACGTCTTCTTGTAAAATAACTTTCATATTAATTTAACTCCCTTTCAAAAAAATTAAAACCGCTTAATTATATTGCAACTGCTAAACTTTTTCAAGGCGCAAACAAAATGACGTTGTCCAGCGAATTTTTTACATAAAGTTTTTCGACTTTCGAAAAATACAAAAGGCGTTGAGTTTCTTTTACGGTTAAATTCATCGCAACTGCGAAACTTTTTCAAGGCGCAAGCAAAATGACGTTGTCCCGCGAATCTTTTATATAAAGTTTTCGACTCCCGCAAAATACAAAAGGCGTTGAGTTTCTTTTACGGTTAAATTCATCGCAACTGCGAAACTTTTTCAAGGCGCAAGCAAAATGACGTTGTCCCACAAATTTTTTACATAAATTTTTTCGACTCCCGCAAAAATACAAAAGGTGTTGAGTTTCTTTTACGGTTAAATTCATCGCAACGGCTATGGATAAAAATTTTTGTCGCGCAGGATTTTTTTTGCCTGATTTGTTTTCAAGTTGCAAAGAGTCTTTTTCCGGCATCTTCAAAACTCCCTTGATATATATCCGGAATATTTTTTTGTATAAACTATAAAAGCCCTGCGCGAACTGCAGGGCGTTATTTTTTATGTGGAGCCGGCTAAGGGACTCGAACCTTCGACCTACGCATTACGAATGCGTTGCTCTACCAACTGAGCTAAGCCGGCGCGTTGAAACTTTGCAAAGTTTATCATTGTGCTTAAAAATTGTCAAGTTTTATAAATTACAGAAAATTTTTCCGCGCTTAATTATTTTGGCAACGTTGACGATAAATAAAGTACGTGATACAATACAGCGGCGATGAACTTTAGACTGTGTCGGAGGGAGGGAAAAACAGCCGTGGCTAACGAAGTAAAAGTTGGAAAGAATGAATCCATAGACAGCGCTCTCCGTCGTTTTAAACGTACTTGCCAAAAAGCAGGAACGCTCGCTGAAGTTCGTAAACGTGAACATTACGAAAAACCAAGTGTCCGCCGGAAGAAAAAATCTGAAGCGGCACGTAAGCGCAAATATCGTTGATAAGAATTAAGGACTGAAGGCTAAGGATTAGGGATTATTTTTCTCTTTTCCACTTATCCCTATTCCCTTATCCCTATTCCCTATAAAAAGCCGCTGTCTTCCTTTTGGATTGACGGCGGTTTTTTACATTGACAAATTGAAGGGAGTATCATATAGCAATATGCCAGAAAATCAAGCTTCCTCGGCGGCGAACAGAACAGGCGTTATTTCTGTAATAAAAATTCTGCAACATTTCGGCGTCAAGGATTTGGAAAAAATTTACAATGAAAACCCCGACACAGACGACAAGCTCGATTGGGAAAAACTTCAAAAACTCGCAAAAAAATATAATATCCGCAGTACAATGATTCGCCCGACTGCTGAAGAACTGCGCGAAATTGAATACCCCGCCGTTGCCAAAATGAATGACGGCGCGTATATCGCAATAGGCAGCGCAAATGACGAAGTTTTATTGGTAATTGATCCGCGCCAAAATAAACCGGTTGCAATGCCAATGAAAGAATTTTTGGAAAGTTGGTCGAACGAACTTTTAATTTTTTCGGCGGCGTTAAGTTGGACGTACTTTAAAAAGCGTTTCAATGTTGACTGGTTTTTAAAGGTTATGAAACGCTACAAAAAGCCGCTTAGTGAAGTTTTGATAGCGTCATTCTTCCTGCAACTCATGGGAATTATTTTCCCGCTCATTACGCAGGTTATCATTGATAAAGTTATTGGCAACGCCGGCTACTCAACTTTAACGGTTATAGGCTCGGCGATGGTTTTATTTTTCTTTATGCAGTCGCTTTTAACTTTAATCAAACAGTACGTAATGAACCATACAACCAACAAACTTGACGCGATTTTGGGTACAAGGTTATTTCGACACTTAATCGCCCTTCCCCTGCCGTACTACGAAAGACGCCGCGTCGGTGATACTTTAATGCGCGTCGGAGCTTTAACGCAAATTCGACAATTTTTAACCGGTACAGGCTTGCTTACAGTTTTGGACGTTTTCTTCTCGGTAGTTTTTATTGCGTTTATGTTTTGGTATTCAGTGCCGCTTACGTTAATTGCACTTTGTACAATCCCGCTGTACCTTGTGCAAAATATTTGGGCAGTGCCGATTATCAAAAGAAAAATTGAGGCTGTATGGCGTACCGGCGCAATGAACAACGCCTTTATGGTTGAGTCAATTACCAACATTGAAACAATAAAAGCTCTTGCGGTTGAGCCGCAATTTGTAAATCGTTGGGAAAATCTTTTGGCGCGTTACGTGCGCACAACTTTTGAAAATGTCAAATTTAATCTGTTTATCAACGCTTTTAGCGGAATGGTGCAAGTTTGTATTTCAATGGCTATTCTTTGGTACGGCGGTCATATGGTTATGGACGGTTTATTTACATTAGGACAATTAATCGCCTTCCAGATGATTTCACGTCAAGCAATAGCTCCAATGACAAAACTTTTGACAATGTGGCCTCAAGTTCAGCAGGTAGGACTTGCACTTGAAAGAATCGGCGATATTTTAAATACACCAATGGAGCCAATCGTACGTGATATGGGAACGCGCGGCGCAGACAGAATCGACGGCGCAATAGAATTTCAAGACGTTTCATTCAGATACCGCGTTGACTTGCCGTTAGTTTTGGAAGGTATAAATTTAAAAATCAATCCCGGCGAAAAATTGGGAATTGTCGGGCGTAGCGGCAGCGGCAAAAGTACTTTAACAAATCTTGTACAAAATTTGTACATTCCTGAAAGCGGCACAATAACAGTTGGCGGCGTCAATACACGCGAGGCAAATTTAGGTTGGCTGCGCGACCAAATTGGCGTTGTCATGCAGGAAAATTATTTGTTTAACTCAAGCGTTCGTGACAATATCGCAGTAAGCCGCCCGACTGCCACAATGGATGAAATTATTCGTGCGGCAAGACTTGCAGGCGCACATGATTTTATTTTGGAACTCAAGGAAGGCTACGATACAAAAGTTGGAGAGCGCGGCGACAGTTTAAGCGGCGGGCAAAGACAGCGCGTAGCTATTGCGCGTGCACTTTTAGCAAATCCGCCAATTTTGATTTTTGACGAGGCAACCTCCGCCCTTGACTATGAATCAGAAAGAATTATTTTTAACAATATGGGAGCAATAGGCGCACAACGTACAATGTTAATTATTGCGCACAGATTAAGCGCGGTTCGCCGTTGTGATAAAATTATTGTTGTTGACAAAGGGCATATTGTGGAGCAGGGCTCGCACGAAGAATTAATGAAACTCGGCGGGCTGTATAAATATCTGCACGACCAGCAGGAAGGCAGGGGATAGGGAATAGCCAATAGGGAGTAGCCAATAGGGAGTAGGGAATAGAAAAAAATATTCACTACCCACTACCCACTACACGCTATCCACTACTCCCTAGTCCCTACCCACTATTCCCTAAATTTCGACGAAGGAGAAATTTGAATGAAATTTTGGAACTGGCTGATTCACGGCGAAGAAAAAGAAAAAGAAACTGAATTTTTGCCGGCAATTTTGGAAGTAACAGAAACGCCGCCTTCACCAACAGGGCGTATCGTTATGTGGTCAATTTTAGTTTTGTTGGTAGTTGCATTGGCGTGGGGCTTTTTGGGGCATATTAACGAAGTTGCAGTTGCGCCCGGCAAAGTTATTCCTTCCGGACAAGCTAAAACTGTTCAAGTTAAAAACAAGGGGATAATCAAAGAAATTCGCGTTGAGGAAGGCGACCAAGTGCAGGAAGGCGATATTTTGGTTTTGCTTGATCCTACAACTACCAGCGCAGATTATGACAGCTTGAAAAAACGCGCCGCCTATTACAAACTTGATATTCAACGCCTTACCGCAGAATTGACGGGACAACCTTTCGTACCTGAAGAAGATGAAGACCTTGAGGCGCACGATTTACAGGCTGAATTGGCACTTTATCAAAGCCGTACAAATGACTATCAAACACAGCGTCAATCCCGCCAAAGTGTTATCGAACAAAAAAAGGCGCAGTTGGAAGCAAGCCGCGCAACTTATGAAAGGTACGCCAAAGGACTTGCCATCGCGCAGGAAAAAGAACGCCGCCTTCAAGATTTAATGGCGCAAAGTGCAATTTCCGAATTTCAACTTTTGGAACAACAAAATCAAACTATCGAATATGCACAAAGTGCGCAGGCGCAACTTGATTCAATTAACAGCATTCAAGCCGAAATTGTCGAGGCTGAACAAAATTTGGCAAACGTTGAAGCGTCCTACAGAAAAGATATTATGACTTCGCTTGTCGAGGCTAAGAAAGAATACTACGCACTTACAGAATCAATCAAAAAAGCTGATGAAGACGCCCGTATGGCTACAATCGTTGCTCCTGCGTCAGGGCGCGTTTACAATCTTTCTGTTCATACAATCGGCGGTATTGTTACAGACGCTCAACCTTTAATGCAGATTGTTCCCGCCGACGCTTCCCTTGAATTTGAAGTTTACGCTGATAACAAAGATATTGGTTTTATCAAAGTCGGGCAAACTGCCGAAGTTAAGGTTGAAACTTTTAATTTTCAAAAATTCGGTATGGTAGATGCAACGGTTGTTGAAGTAAGCGCGGACGCCGTAAATGACGCAAGCGACCTTGAACGCAACAAAAAATTTAAACTGATTATGGATCCCGTCGGTAAACCGGTTATGGACGTTTTTGGCGAAGATGTACCGCTTGCAGTTGGTATGAATGTCAGCGCGGAAATTAAAATTAAGGAAAAAAGAATTATTGACTTCTTCCTTGACCCGTTCCGCCGCTACACTTCCGAAGCTTTAAGGGAGCGTTAATTTAGGGAGTAGGGAGTAGGGAATAGGGAATAGGTACTAATCCCTACCCACTAACAACTACCCACTATTCCCTAATGAGCGACTGAAAGGAGCGAATTGAATGGCTGATAAAGACGAAAAAAATTTGGTGCCGAGCGGTGGCAATTCCCCTCAACCTTCAGACGGGCAGGGCAAACAAGCACTTGCAAAAATTGACGTGGCGAAAGTTCCCGCAAATCAAGCTAACCGCGGCGTAAGTACGGACGTTAAGCCGGAAGACGGCGGGCGCGTCAACGGTATTGATACAGGCTTGGCTTGCCTTATTGCTATTGCAAAATATTACAATATCCCCGCAGATTATCGCCAACTGGAGCGCGCGTACGTTTTATCTGAAGGCAGTATCGATTTTACAACGATTGTAAGAGCTGCGCGAGATTTAAAATTGAAGGCGCGCAGTTACGAAGGCTTGACTGAAGCAGATTTAGACAGGCTTGTTTACCCTGCAATGATTCAAATGAAATCCGGCAGAAAAATTGTTATAACGACAATTCGTGACGGCGATATTTATATTTTGGACCCGGTATTTTCACAGCAACCGGTTAAAGCCGAAAGATACAAATTGTTAATGGACTGGTCGGGCGATGTAATTTTATTCACGCGCCGCTATGAACTTGAGGAAAAGAAAAAGCAATTCGGCTTCAAGTGGTTTATCCCCGTAGTTTCAAAATATATGCCGTATTTGCGCAGTGTACTTTTTATGTCGCTGGTTTTACAGTTAATCGGCTTGGCGTCGCCTTTCTTCGTACAAAATATTATCGATAAAGTTTTGGTACACCGCTCCTCCGACGCGCTGGATATTTTAGTTTTGGGTATGATTGTCTGTACGCTGTTTCAACAATGGATAATGGCGTTGCGTGCGTACCTTTTCACAAATATTTGTTCAAAAATGGACGTGGCGTTAAGTTCCCGCCTGTTTAAAAATATCACAGCGTTACCTTTAAGTTACTTCCAAAAATGGCAAGTCGGCGATGTTGTATCACGTTTGGGCGAATTGCAAACTTTGCGCAGTTTTATAACCGGCTCCAGTTTAACAATTTTGTTGGATATGGTTTTTGCGGTAATTTATTTCGGCGTTATGTTCCTGTACAGCCGCGTTTTAAGTATAGTTGTACTGGTTATGATTCCGCTTTTCGTAATTTTGAATTTGGTTGTTGCACCAATTTTCAAACGTATGATTAACGAAAGATTTTTAATCGCAAGTGAAAATCGCTCCTTTCTGATTGAAACAATTACCGGTATTCATACGGTTAAGGCAACCAGCGTTGAAAATAATTTTATCCGCCGTTACGAGGAAATGTTGGCGCGTTTGGTAAAATCTTCATTCAACGTCGTTAACCTTGCGAATATTGCCAACGCCATTGGTACATTTTTGTACAGTATGTTTAACCTTGCGATTTTGTGGATTGGCAGTTATTATGTTATGGAAGGCGAAATTTCAGTCGGCGAATTAATTGCCTTTCAGATGATTGCAGGACAGTTAATCGCTCCAATTATGCGCTTGATAAATCAGTGGCAGTACTTCCAACAAATCCGCGTTTCAATGGACAGGCTCGGCGATATTATGAATGAAGAAACAGAGCCGGCTTTTAATCCTTCGCGCACAACTTTACCTGCACTGCGCGGCGAAATTGCGCTTGAAAAATTGGCGTTCAGTTACACGCCGGAAGGCGGCAAGGTTTTAGATAATATCAATGTAAGAATTCCCGCCGGTATGAAAGTTGGAATTGTCGGGCGCAGCGGCTCGGGTAAATCTACTTTGACAAAATTAATTCAGCGTTTGTTCTTGCCTGACAACGGCAGAATTTTAATTGACGGCGTAGACATCGCGCAGGTTGAACCAGCGTGGCTTAGGCGTCAAATTGGCGTCGTTTTGCAGGATAGTAAACTTTTCAGCGGCACAATCGAAGAAAATATTAAAATTGCCTGCCCAAATGCAACTCATGAAGACGTTGTAAAGGCGGCAAGAATGGCGGGCGCGCAAGAATTTATTGACAACTTCCAAAACGGCTATGAAACTTTCGTAGGAGAGCGCGGCAGTCTGTTAAGCGGCGGGCAACGTCAAAGAATTGCTATTGCGCGTGCTTTAATTTCCGACCCAAGAATTTTGATTTTTGACGAGGCAACCTCCGCCCTTGACTATGAATCCGAAAATATTATTATGCAAAACATTGAACCAATAGCGGCTGGGCGTACAATGATAATGATTGCGCACAGACTTTCAACCGTTCGCAACTGCGATGCAATTATTGTTATCGAAAAGGGCAGAATTGTTGAGGCAGGCTCGCACGACGAACTTTTGAAGCGAAACGGTATGTACGCAAAACTTTATAATTCTCAAATGGGCTAAATTAGTGGCTGCCGAATTTTTCCCTTTTAATCTTATCTTAAAAAATAAAAAATATAATAGCTGATAAAAATTTTAAAGGAGTGGGCATTAATGAATATTTTTTTCTTGCATCCGAGTTTTCCGGCACAGTATCTGAATCTTGCACCGTACATGGCAAGAAATCCCGAAAACACAGTTTATTTTTGCGCCAAAGACAATTCGATTAATTCGCAATTAAGAAATGTAACTTTGGCACTTTACGGCAAGCCGACCGAAAAAGAAGAAGAATACATTAAAAATGCAGGACCGTTGCGCCCGGCGGCTGAAGCAGTTGTCGAAGGGCAAGCGGTAATTCGTGCGTTGCAGTGGCTCGCCAAAGAAAAAAATATG
>JAFSZS010000197.1 GCA_017455645.1 Selenomonadaceae bacterium
AACTCAGAGAATAAAAATCTTCATGAACAAATTGAAAATCTCAACGCACAAATCGGAAGTCTTCATGAACAAATTGAAAATCTCAACGCGCAGAATAAAAATCTTCATGAACAAATTGATACTCTCGATGATCGGCTTGAAAATGCCAATGCGCAAATTGAAACTGCCAACGAATATATCGGCGACCTTACAGCCGAAAATATCAGATTAAACGGCATTATCAACGAAGTTTTCGATTCAAATTCTTGGAAAGTGACTGAACCGCTCAGAACAGTCGGACGTTGGTTGCGATCCGACCACAAAGACAAAGCCCTTTCCGTTGCTAAACTTTTTTATAAGGCAATGCCTTTGAACGAGGAAAGCAAAACTAAACTTAAGGATAAATTTTACAAAAGTTTTTCGCCGATCTTGAAAAATACTTTGCACTATAAAATTTGGCTTGAAAGTCAAAACTTGCAGGAGTTTAAAAATTCTCAACGCATTATCAGCGTCGACAACACGCAAAACAGATTCGTTGAAATGCTGGAGACTCCGCCCGGCAAAATCGCAATTCACGCGCATATTTTTTATTTGGACTTGGCGCAGGAGATTGCAAATTATTTTTCCAACATGCCTTACAAGTTCGACGCGCTTATTTCCATAATCGACCCGACGGCGGAAGAAACAATTAAAAATATTTTCGGCAAAGTTCCAAACGTCGAAAGTTTAATTGTTCGCGTTGTGCCAAATCGCGGAAGGGACGTTGCGCCGTTTATTTGCGGATTCGGAGATATTTTGCCGAATTACGATTTTGTTTGCCATGTCCATTCCAAAAAATCTTTGTATACCGGTTCGGAGCAAACCAAATGGCGGCATTATCTTTTTGACGCACTTTTGGGCAGCAGTGAGCGAATTAAAAAAATTTTCTTCGTCTTCAAAAAAAATAAAAATCTCGGCTTGATTTATCCCAAGCCGGCTGAAAATGTTCCTTACGCCGCGTTTACTTGGCTGTCAAATAAACCTGTCGGAATGTATCTTTTGAAAAAAATAGGTGTGCCGCCAAGCAAGACGGATTATTTTGATTTTCCTGCGGGCACAATGTTTTGGGTGCGCGCTAAATGTTTGCGAAAATTTTATAATAACTTGTCGATTGAAGATTTTCCCGCTGAACTCGGACAAAATGACGGAACAATAGCTCATGCCTTTGAACGCGCAGTTGCCTTGACTGTCAATTCGTATAACAAAGATTTTCTGGAATTTGACCCCGAACTTGAAACTTATACCGTGAACATCGGCAATAAAAATATGTGGCAATATTATGGACGCAGTGATATTGAATTGCAGTGGGTTTTGGATCACGGCGAAATAATTTCTTTTGATATTTTCGACACGCTTTTAATGCGTCGTGTTGCCGTGCCTTATCTTGTCAACGAACTGATTCAATTTAAGGTTGAAGATTTGCTCGGCAAAAGTTTTGACTTTCCGAAATTCAGATTAAAAGCTGAAGAAGTTGCCCGCCAACAAAAAAATTCCGACGTGACACTTGACGACATTTATAAAAGTTTTGCCGACTTAACCGAGCTTGACGAAAAAACTTGCAAAAAAATTCGTGCGCTTGAAGTTAAAACGGAAATTGAACTTGCCTTGCCGCGTGAAGAAGTTGTCAGCTGGTTTAACAGGATTTTGCAACAGGGCAGGAAAATTTGGTTAATTTCAGATATGTACTTGCAGACGCCCGACCTTGAAAAAATTTTGCGTAAATGCGGCATCAAAGGCTACGAAAAACTTTTAATTTCCTGCGAAACGGGTATGCGCAAAGACACGGCGGAAATTTGGAATGATTTGGTTCAAAAAGGATTCACCAATGGGAAATTGGTTCACTTGGGCGATAATGAAATGAGCGACGTTCAATTCCCAGGCGACAGAATAATTAATGCATACCACATAATGAGCGCGATAAATTTATTTTCGCAAGTTCCTTTCGGCAGAATGTTTCTTAATTCGCTTGACCGCAAAATGTCTTTGTATGCGGGAATGATGTTTGGTACTATCCTTGCAGAAAAATTTCACAGCCCTTTCCAACTTAGAAATTTGGGCGACGGCGGCGGCAAGTTGATTTTAAGAAATTATCGTGAACTAGGCTATTGGCTTTACGGTTCGCCGATTCTGACTTTTATGTTGTGGCTGATTAAAAAATCTGCAGAAGATGATATTAAACAGATTTTATTTTTGGCTCGTGACGGATATTTTTTGCAACCGCTTTATAAATTTATTACAAAACTTTTAAACGTCGACGAACTGCCCAACGATTATTTTTACGCGTCGCGCAGAGCCGTTACTGTTGCGTCGATTCATGAAATTTCCCAAACTGAAGGCTTGTTTACGTTGCGTTTTGAAGGAACGGTTAAAAAATTTTTTGAAGTGCGTTTCGGAATTGAAGTTAACGACGAAACCGAATTAAATTTGCCTAATGAAGAACAAGCCGATTATATCAAAAAAATTATCGCTGAACGCGCTGAAGAAATTTTATCCCGCGCAGAGGACGAACGCCAAAATTATGAAACTTATATAAAATCTCTCGGCAAACCTTTTGAAAATGTCGGCGTCGTTGATATGGGTTATTCCGGCACGATTCAATTTTATTTGCAGAAAGTTTTACAAAAAGAGCTTACAGGTTATTACTTCGCGACAAGTGCAACAAATCTTTTCGGCGAGGACGCTTTTAAGAAAATGCACGGTTGCTTTACCGAAAATGACGACTACGGCAAAACCAAATCCGCTGTCTATAAATATCAACTTTTGTTTGAGGCCATTTTAACTGCGCCCGATCCGCAACTGCAATACTTCGACGCGACCGGCAAACCGATTTTCGGTGCGCCCGAGCCCGCGCAATTTCAAATTGAAAATATCCGCGAAGTTCACGAAGGCATTAAAGATTTTTGCCGCGACGTGATAACTTCTTTTGGCGAATATCTTTTGCGCACAGAAATTGATTTTAACTTCGTCGATGCTTGGGTACGTTCATTTGTGCATGACGAAAATATTATTGCGCCGGAAATTAGAAAAATTTTTGCCTTTGACGATAAATACTGCAACACTTTTACCGGCAATGCGCTTGATTTGTATCTTGACGGCGGAGCGTGAAAAAATTCAATGAACATTGAAAAATTTTTGCGCCGTAAGATTGAAGGTACTTTGCCGCAAAAAATTTTTCGACGCTTTAAAGATTTTATCGCGCTTAATTTTCCAAACTTGTACGAAAAAATTTGGCGAATCAGAAAAGGCGTTAAGTACACGGACTGCGGGGAAAATTTTTTGGTTGTGATGAAAAATTCTCCGCCAATTTTGCGTCCGAAAAAGAATTTTGACTGTTCGCTTGTCCTGCCGCTTGATTTTTCAACAAAAATTTCTGCGCGGCGAGTGGCGGCGATAATTCATATTTTTTACCCCGAACTTGCCGAAGAAATTAAAAATCTTCTGTACAACGTCCCCGCCAAAATCGACATTTATATTTCTACGGTTGACGCAGAAAAAAAATCGGCGATTGAAAAAATTTTCGCCGACTTCAAACTTGGCACCGTCACGATAAAAATTTTTCCTAATCGCGGCAGAGACATTGCACCGGCTTTTATCGGTTTCAAAGACATTTATAAAAATTACGATCTTTGTCTGCACCTTCACACAAAAAAATCTCCGCATTCAACCAACAGACTTTTCGGTTGGCGCGAATTTTTGTATCATAATTTGCTTGGCAGTCAAGAAATTGTCACGGGAATTTTTAAGATAATGGAAAATCCCCGCGTCGGAATTGTTTTTCCGCAATATTTTTCTCCAATAAGACTGTCGATAAATTGGGGCGAAAATTATTTGTTGACGAAAAAATTTTTGTCGCGGCTCGGAATTGAAATTGACATGCCAAACTTGCTTGAATTTCCGGCGGGTTCAATGTTTTGGTTTAAACCGAAATCACTTGCGCCGATTTTTGAAAGCGCCTTGACGATTGAAGATTTTCCCGCTGAACTCGGACAAACTGACGGAACTTTGGCGCACGCAATCGAAAGAGCCTTTCTGTACATTGCCGAATCTGCAGGCTACACTTGTATAAAAATAATTTCGCGACAAAGTGAAAACGGCAACATGCCCGCGTTGAAATCTTTCAGCGAAGACGAATTGAATTCCAATATAAAAAAAATTTGTAAATCTGTTTCAAGAAAAAATAATTTGGGGAGTTGATGAATTGATTTTACGAATCATCACGGGAATAATCGGAATAGCAATCGCGGCGGTGCTAATCCAAATTGGCGGGACTCCGTTTGCGGCGGCGGCAGTAATTTTGGCTGTCATATCTTGGTTTGAATACTGCAGCGCGTTCAGCAGAGCCGGCTTGTCAACGTCGTACATTGTCGGCGCGATAACTTTGGTATTGATGCTGTGTTGCGCGTGGCTGGGAAATTTTGAGGAAATGCTAGGCGCAATGACACTCGGCACAATTTTAATGTTCATATCGATGTTAATTTTGGGTTCGCGCCCCACTGACGTTGGCGTTTCGGCAGGCGGATTAATTTATATCGGAATGCCTTTTGCGCATTTAATTTTACTGCGATTTTTGACCGATGACGCAACGCCTTCCGAATCAATCGACGCGGTAAAAAGTTTGTCGGACGTTGCTACTCAACTTATAGCAAATTTTGACTTGGCGCACATACAAGCACTTTTCAATTTCGACACGGGCTGTAAATTAATTTGGCTGTTATTCCTCTGCACGTGGGCAAGTGATACGTTTGCATACTTCATCGGCTCGGCAATCGGTTCACATAAAATAGCGCCGTCAATCAGCCCGAACAAAACGGTTGAGGGAGTTTTCGGCTCAATAATCGGCACAGTTTTTACGGCGGTAGTCTTCGGACATTTTCTTTTTGCCTTCGACATGACGCAAATGTTAATTTTGGGCTTGATAATGGCGTTTGCGGCGACGTTGGGCGATTTGGCGGAATCAGCGCTGAAACGTTTTGCGGGCTTGAAAGATTCGGGCTTTCTCATACCGGGACACGGCGGCGTGCTTGACAGATTCGACAGCATACTTTTTACGACGCCGATTTTCTATTACTTTTCGGTAGCGACAGGTCTGATGTCATAAAAAATTTTTAAAACAAAAATTAAGCGCCACAAGGAATTGCGCGTAAAATTTTCAATTTTTCAGAATAACTTCAAAAATATTTCAGGACAAATTCACTAAAGGCTGGTATAATACGCCGCGTTGTGAGTTTGTTTTTACTTTTGAAAGGGGGAAGGCTGCTCCGAAGCGGCGAGACGACTTTTTCAGTCGCAAGCTCGGGAAACGTGCAATTTGGCGCGTTTTATGCAGCGGAATGATGAAGCAGAGTATTTCAAAGAAGATTAAACGTAACTTGGGTAAAACGGCGTTTTGCTTGATGATGGCGGGACTTTCGGCTTTCAGTGCAGGTTTTACGAACAACAACGGTATCGAGGTTGAGAAAGTCAAAACGATTCAAGAAGTCCGCGTCGACAATTTCGACACTGCAAGCAACAGCGCTTTGAAAACGGCAGCAGAATTTGTAAATACAACACGTGATATTTCCGAAACGCCCAAAGAAACTTCAATCGAGCCGATTAACGCAGTTGAAGGTGTCGAAAATCTCACGTACAATGAAAATATAGAAGAAAATTTAAATGCAGAGGAAGGTTTCAGCTACAGAGCGGTTATGGCAATGGAAGCTACTGCATACCTTCCCACTGACGGCGACGGCGCAGGCATTACGGCAATGGGTATTCCCGCAACTTATGGCGTAGTTGCGGTTGACCCCGGCATAATTCCGTTGGGAAGCAGAGTTTATATTCCCGGCTACGGTGAAGCCATTGCGGCAGATACAGGCGGCGCGATTTACGGTTACCGCATAGATCTTTGCATGGAAAGTTACGCGGAAGCAATGGACTTCGGACGCCGTGTCGTCACGGTTTATGTGCTTGACTAAAATTTAAACGTTAAATCTAAAATAGGTTACGTCGCCGTCCTGCATGATATATTCCTTGCCTTCAAGGCGGACAAGACCTTTTCACGGGCGGCGGCTATCGAACCTAACCTTACCAAATCATCGTAATTGACAATTTCCGCAC
>JAFSZS010000198.1 GCA_017455645.1 Selenomonadaceae bacterium
GTAGAGGAATGTACAGGACGGCAAGCGGTTACAAATTCAATGCTGATGTCAATGGAGCGTTAAACATTCTTAGGAAAAGTAAAGTTGTGTCCCTAGAGGGGCTATACTGTAGAGGCGAACTGGACACGCCGGTAAGAATAAGGGTTGCATAAACCAAACTTCTTAAACGGGAGCGTAAGCTCCCCAGAACCCCGCGACTTTAGTCGTGGGAGGTTCAGGCAGAGACAGCAAATAAGATAGTTGGAGTATCCGGCAAATATCACATTAGTACCAATGCTTTATTGGAAGGCGTTGAACAATGGATTGAAAAAATTAAACGTGAGGTGGGCGAAGATGAGAAAGATTGACGAACTTAAACAAGCAATGGCGGCAAAGAAAGCCGAAATTGAAAATCTTTTTGAAGAAAACAAAGTTGAAGACGCTGAAACAGCGGCAAAGGAACTTCAGATTTTAAACAGCGAATTTAGAATTGCGATGACGCTTGAAGAAACAAAATTTGACAATTTCAGCAAGCAGGAAAAAACCTGCGCGACGGCTCCAAAAGATATGGCAAAACTGCGCACGCGTGCATTTAATAAATTGGTGTTAAATCCTTTGCGTACATTCCCTGAACCTTTAACTGATGAAGAAAAAAGAGCGTATTTCAACGTTACAGGAAGTCCGGGACAACCCGCGCAGATTGAAATCATAAACACTAAAGGCGGTTACCTCGTACCACAGGAACAAATGGCGCAGTTGCAGGAGTTTAGAAAAGACTTTGTTGCACTTAAAGATTATGTAAATGTGGTAAGCACAAATTACACTTCAGGACGCTGGGCAACTTACACGCAACAAGATTTAGAGTTTCAAAGTTTTTCAGAAATGACTGACATTGCAGAAAGTGATGTAACATTTGGCGAAGCAACCTATATGATTGAAGATAAAGGCTTGATTCTGCCAATCTCCAATCAGTTAATTGCAGATGCTAACCTTGACATTATAAGTTTTATGGGGCGTCAACTTGCAGAAGGCGCGGTAAAAACAGAAAACAAGGCGATTTTAACGCCGCTTGAAAAATTAATAACCGGCGATACGGCAACCAGTATACCTGAAGCAACAACAATCACTTCATACAAGGCACTGAATACGGCACTTTGGAAAACTCTTGACGGCGTTTATTACAATTCGGCGAAAATTTTCACGAATCAGGACGGCTTTTTGTGGTTGTCTAACCTTGACGACGCGCAAAATAGACCGTTGTTTGTTCCTTCGGTTACCGATCCGAATAAATATTTTTACCGCGGCAAAGAAATTGTCGTAGTTCCAAATTCAACCTTGCCAAACAAAACAATCACAAATGAAAATTACGCGCCGTTTTTGATAGGCGACTTGCGCAGTTATCTTACGTTTTTTGAGAGACAAGGCGTGGAACTTGCAACCAGTTCTGAATTGTTTTTCAAAAAATATGGATTGGCACTTCGCGCAGTTATTCGTTTCGGCGTAGTTGTTACAGATTCGAATGCTATGACTGCGCTGAAAGTTAAAGTGTAAGGCAATGGTTACTTTAGCAAAATTAAAATCGTACCTGCGGATTGATACGGACTATGAAGATGATCTGCTGGAAAATTTTATTGAGACTGCGCGAGCATATTTAGTAGACGCAATATCAGATTTTGAAGAAAATTATTCGGTGTCAGAAAAATTTGCAGATAAAGCGGATTTGCTGACAATGATAATCGCAACAGAATTTTATCAAAACAGGGATAACTCGGCGCACGACTTCAGCTACACTATCAAATCGCTTATGGTACAACTTCAAAATTTCATAGTCGAAGGAGGCGATTAAATGTCAGAAAGCGATGAAAGCAACAGGATAATAATCACGGGCTTAGACAGCGATTTAGCGGTAAATCCTGCAACAGGCTTGTTTGAAGGCATAGAAATTGACACAGTAAACAAAAAAATAAATGTGGCGGCAAGCGTTTTGGGCGCAGAAGATATTACTTTGTGGACAACCGGCGAATATTCGGATTATGAATTTTCCCTTGGCGTTGATGTTACAACCTACAGCGTAACAACGCCCGAAATTTGGCAACTAGGTAACGGCAGTGTTCATTACAATTCCGGCAGTGCAAGCGCGGGATATTCTATTGTTGGCGGCAACAGGATTGTTTCACTTCCTGCCGTTTCTGAAACTTCATTTTCAATTTCTGGACTGCCGAAAAATTTTCCTTCGGTTGAACAGATAACGGTTGACAGCGCAAGCAGTGAAGTAAAATTAGCGACTAGTGCATTTAGCAAGCAAGACAGCTTAGCTTTTAATTTTAGTAGCGCAGATTATAATTTTGCGTTGAGTGATGACGTGCTGAAAGGCGATTATGGCGCGGCTATTTTTGCGTACGGCTCAGATTCTACTGATTGCACATTAAAAAGCACTGCAGATTGTAAATATTCCGAAATAACAGGTACCAGCGAAAGTAACCTTATATCGCTCGGTAGTATCGGTATGCATTGTACGATAAGCGGCGGCGCAGGTAGCAACACCATTTACGGCAACGGGTGTAGTCATACTTACACTTCTGTTGGCAATGATAAGGTTTTCGGGTTTAGCTCAGATGATTATTTGGTAACCAATGGGAGCGTTAAACTGTTTGAAATGTACGGGGGAAAAAACGTAGCATTTAACACAGAATTACTGGACGGAGTTAATCCTGAAGATTTTATCAATGTCGTTGACGGCGATAGTACTTACTTTGCAAGAGTTTTGCCCAGGCTAATAGGGACCTCTGGACAAGATATCTTAACAAACGGTGAAGATAACATAACAATTTATGTTTTTGAGGGCAATGATGAAATAACTAATAGCGGCTCAAATGTTCTAATCTATGCTGGAACTGGCGATGATTCCGTTATAAATAGCGGCGCAAACGTTTTAATTTACGGCGATGAAGGCGCAGATAAAATTTCACTCCTTGCAGGTTCAAGCGGTACAATTTATGGTAGTGGCGGCGGTAAAGCTATTTCTGTTTCTGCCGACGCGGGCAATCACGTTTTTCAATGGTCTAATACTGCTACGGATTCTGCGTTTAGAGTTGACGGCTTTAAGGCGGCTGATTCTATCCAAATTTTGTCCGACGGATTCTTGGCTAATATGACAAATCCACCACTTGATAGCACTAGTGATTATCTCCAGTTGCAGATTGGCGACGCTATTGTATCTTTAAGTCGAGCTGATTTTAGCACAGGCGATACGATAAACGTTATCGACAAAAACGGCTCACCTGTCCAACCCGCCGTTGTTTATAATGTCGTTCTCGGCGACACTATCTCCAACGAAATTGTTAATTCTGAAAGTGGCGTCTACATTGTAGCTTTAGGCGGTAGAGATACAATTTCCAACAGCGGCGATTCTGTTACTATTGACGGCGGCCCCGGTACGGATTCTATTTTTAATACAGGTAATGACGTGCTTATTTTGGGCGGTCCCGACGCTGATACTATTCACACAAGCAGCACGGGTATTGTTACCATTTACGGCGGCACAGGCAGCGATTCTATCAAAAATTCAGGTTCAGGCGCGGTTGTTTATCAATTTGGTACAAGCGAAAACGTCAATAACATTGAAGGCTTCAATTCTGATAAAGACTTGTTTTATTTCAGCTCACTTGCAAACTCCAACACCAGCCTATCAGCTGTCAGTATCAATGTCGACGCCTCAAGGGCTTCTGTTGTTGCTACAGGATCCACTATTTATGCAAATGGCGCGGCAGGTACGTTTAGCAACGGCTTTAGATTTGTCTACAAAGACCATACTGATACGCCTACTACTGTTTCTCCTTATGTCGAAATTGTTGAGAGTGGTACTTCTTTTACTCAACTTGCAAGCGACCCTGTTAAAAGAATTTACGGGCAAGGTAACAATACTATTTCTACTGCAAATGATAATGTCAGCATTTATGCTTCAAGCGGCGATAACTCCATTGTTGCTACCGGCGATTCTGCAACTGTTATGTCAAGCAGTGGCAACGATACTGTTACAATCGGCGGCTCCGGCGGCACTGTAAACAGCGGACAAGGCAACGATGTTATTGTTTTGACCGGCAATGCTACCAACAACACTATCTACGCCGGCAAGGGTGCTGATTCTATCGTAAGCAACGGCAAAGGCAATATTTTCTACTATGCAGGTAATATCGCTGAATCAAGCATTCCAACCGGACAATCTGTTGATACTATTAGCGGCTTTGATAAGGATAAGGATCACATTTTGGTTCGCTCTACCGCTACTTCAGTTACAAGCGCGGTTGTAGGCTCTGATGTTGATATTACTTTGCAAAGCGGCAGTTACCTTACCTACATTAGGCTTGTCGGCAAAGCTACTGCAGGTACTCTAAAGTTCTATCTGGGTACTGCTACCGCTGCTAATGAGAGAACTCAAAATGTCGGCACTACAAGCCGAGGTAATGATGGCTGGGCGGCTATTGGAGCTCAAACGTGATGAAACAGGTAGGCAGTAATTTTAAAAGTATGTCGGTTGACGATTTAAGCGAAAGAATCAGCGTTGTTTACTTTACAACCGAGCGCAATAACCGCGGCGATATAGTTAAAACGGTTGAAAATATGCGTTGTATGATATGGGCGAAAGTCTTACCTTTGGCGGGGAAAATCGAAGATACAACGCCGGAAAGAATTAATACAGTTACATACAGGGTAACAATCAGATACAGAAATGATATTCTGCCGAATGACGAAATACTTTGGCGCGGGCGGCGATTGAAAATAACTACCGCGCCTTTTGATTTAGAAAATAGGCGCACGTGGCTACAATTTGAATGCGTGGAGGTGATAAAAGATGGCTAGGCGCAGGAGAAGTTATCGTCCAAGAAATACAGAGCAATTCGGCGGCTATAGGGGCAATATAAATTCATTTGTAGACGAATTGAGAGCAAAAGGCGAACACGTTGTACAAGCGGCAAAACTTGAATTATTTAAGGGTGCGTATGACGTGTTGACAGACGCCCAAAATAACTGCCCTGTACGTACCGGAAAATTGAAAGATTCGTTAAAAGTTGTTGACGTTGCAGACGGCGCGGCATTTGAAATATCTGCAGACGCCAAAAATGAAGACGGCGTACCTTATGGACAATTTATCGAATACGCCCCTTGGGGAACGCCTTTTTTGCTCCCTGCCCTTGAATCAAATTCTGATAGAATCAGGCACAATATAAAAAAGGCAATACAAAATGCGGCGAGGCAGTAATTATGGAAACCAAAGAAATTGAAGAAAAAGTGTATACGGCACTGATAAATAATGACAGGATAACGGGCTTGTTGCCGCAAGGTAGCAAGTCCGTTTTTCATAACAAAGCACTTTCAGTATATCCTGCCTATCCTGTAATTGTTATTTCGGTTGTTAGTGATGTACCTGTATTGCACGGCGATAATTCAGAAAAACTCCACAGAGTAATAATGCGGGTACACATAATAATTAAAGAGTTAGCAACGTCAACAGAAATTACAGCCTATACAAAGTTATACACGGAAATAAAAGAAATAATGGCTGGCTTAGGATTTACGCGGTATCAGAGCCGTCCATTAATAACTGACGGCAAAAGAATTTTAGTTGCAGATTTTAAGATTGTAATTGGAGGTTGAAAAGAATGGCGATTATAGGTTTATCGAAATTGCACTACGCAATAATGACAACAGAAGATACGGCAACAACTGCGCCGGTGTATGAAACGCCAAAACGCCTTATTGGTATTAATTCAGTTTCAGTAAGTCCGGAAAATGATACAGCGACGCTTTACGGCGATAATATGGCGTTGGACACAAAGACAAGCACGAGGGAACGCACAATAACGCTTGAAGTAGCAAGGTTGCCATTGGAAGACCAAGCGGCACTTTTGGGCTATACGTATGACAGTTCAACAAAAAAAATGTCAGTAAATGGCGACGCGACGGCTCCAAATGTGGCGATAATGTACGAAGAAGATACAGATGAAGGCAAAGTTTGGTACAAGTGCTATTACAAAGGCAAGTTTTCGCCTTCAAGCGAAGACGCAAATACTCGCGGTGATAGTTTAGAATACGGCTTACACTCAATCGAAGGTACATTCGTAGCACGTTTGGACAATAAGCGCGTTTATGACGTGAAAGAAGCAGACGCAACAGATACAACAACGGCGGCTAGTTGGTATGCAAGTGTAGGCGGCGGAGCTTAAATATGCCTCTGTAAGCGCGTAGAATTGATTCTAACGCACGTTTCGCACTTAACACGATACTTTATTATACCTGCGCGAAAATCGATTTTAAGGCGGTTTTTAGCCAAATTTAGGCACATACTTTTTTAAGGAGAAATGCAAAATGAATAAACCAAAAATCAGAATTGACGGCAAAGAAATAGAAATGGGAGCAGTCAAGGCGCGTTTGTGGAAAGTGTTAATGCAATTTCACGGCGACCGCAAAAACATTGAAACGGCTGATTTAATCGAAAAATATTGTGAAATTATCGCCGTTGCCTTTGGAGTAACAACAGATGAAGTTTTGGACAATCTGAATATTGATGAAGTAGCCGAAACTTATTACAACGTATTTGAAGCAGTAGTAGGCTTGCTGACGGCGAAAATTGATAAAAAAAACGCAGAAGCAGAAATAGCGGCGCAAGCTTGACGGTGTACGAAGGCGTTTTGAGCTGTTATCTTTTCGCAATGCGGGAATTTAACAGCTCTTTTGCTGAAATTGACAATCTGGACTTAGAAACACTTTTAGACTTAATCAGCGTTTATGACAAGATTAACGACAACACGTCCAACAAAAAAAAATAAAAATGCTGTAACTTACAAAGTCTTAGATTGAGGAGGTGAAAATATGGCAAGAAGTAGCGGCGAAAGTACGTCCGATTTGTACGTTCGTTTAGGTTTATCCTATGATGAATTGGAAAGCGGCTTTGTAAATGCAGAGCGTACAATTCGTGATAATATGACGCGTTTAAGCCGAGAAAATCAGATAATCGATTTACAGGCGCAGGTTGAAATTTTGGGACTTGATGAAGCGGCAGACGCAACAAAAATATTGGAAGTAAGGCAAAAATCCCTACAGCGACAAATAGAAAATCAGCGTGACAGAGTAAGATTAGCGGCGGCAGAATTGCGCAATATGACAGAGCGCACGGGCGAAAACAGCGACCAAACGCAAAAAGCGGCATTAGTACACGAAAGAGAAAGAGCGGCGTTGGCAAAGCTTGAAAGACAGTTGCGTGAACTTAATGAAACACAATCAGAAACCGCAAATAATGAAGGCGGATTCGGCGGGCTTGAAGATTTAGTTGACGGCGTACTTGATAAGTTGCCGCCACAACTGAAATTAGCAGCTGCAGGATTCGTAACATTAAGCGCGGCAATAATAGGCGCAGGTAAAGCGTCTGCAGAATTAATTGGAAAGTGGCAAGAATTACAGAAAAGCTCTTACAATCTGAATATGTCAGTCAACGATACAGAAAATTTCTTGCGTCATATGAAGTTGACAGATACAGAAATAGACGATTTTGCAGGATATGTACACGGTATAACGGACGCTTGGACAAAGGGTAAAAATTTTGCCGTCCATAGTCAAGCCATTTGAAGATTATGGATTATTAGTGCGGTATAAAGCTGGAAAGTCTCAAGCAGACAACCAGAACCGAAGGCTAGAAATAGTCAGGGGCAACGCATAGATTTTGAAATAAAAAATCCACGAGACCGCGCCACGCAATGGCTAAAGCGTGAAAAGATATGCTGAACTGTAAGGCGACTTGCAGAAGTGCGGATAAAAAGCCGTACGATAACAAATTTGGAATGGGACGACCCAGAATTTTTGACATTGCGAAAATACGGAGCAAGTATCGTTGACGCTACAGGCAGGTTAAAAAATTTTGAGGATATAACAGAGGAACTTTATCAAGCGTACAAAAAAGCAAAAGCCGCCGGAGAAGAAATTGAATTTCTGCAACTTACAGGCGGCGAAAGTGGAATTACCGACGCAAAGCAATATTTTGACCGCTATGAAGAAGCAAAGGAAGACGCGGAAAAGATATTTGACGCAGGATTAGACCCAGAAGAATTTCACGAGGCAGAACGCGCTTTAAATCTGCTGACAATGCAAATAGACGAATTTAAAGACGCGGCAGTAAATATCGTAACTCCTGCAACCGTTGAAGCAATGAAAAAGCTTTTTGATGTTTTTCACGCCGGTACAGAATTTTTATCAGAAAATAAAGATGAGATACAAAGTTGGGGAGCCGTTGCGGTTGAAACTTTTTCCACTGTTGCCGACAAAATAAAAGCGGTAAAGGACGCAATTTCTGAACTTGCTGATACCGGAAATGAAATACCAAATTTTATAAATGACTGGGAAGGCAATGCTATTTGGCAAAGATGGCTTGACCAAATGAACAGCGATTGGAAAAATACGCCTTTTGAGAGTATTTATAAACCAGCAGCTAAAGAATTTTTCGGCGGTATTGGTAATGAAATTTTTGGCGGTATTATAGACAGAGCGGCGGCAAAACAAGAAGAAGAGGCTGTACAAGAGCATATAAAAAAAGTACTTAAAGCAGGTGAAGATTTACAAAAGGCGCACGAAAAATTAAAAGCAGATATAAGAGGCGAGCCAAGAACTCAATACGGCTGGCAACGCCTCCAAGATTTGAGAGACGAAATAAAAGATATAAACGCCGAAATTGCAAACTTTAAGCACGGTTACGATTTAGAATTGGCGCAGTTGGAGCTGTGGAAAGAACGCGCCTTGCGTCAAAACGATTTGTCAAAGCAGGAACTCGCGGCGATAGATGAAAGATACGCGCGGGAACGTGTACGTATTGAACAAGAAACACAAGATAAATTAGACGACCTGCGCGACGAGGCAACGGCGGATTTTAAAGGCGATTTAGAAAATCGATTTATTGAGATAGAAAATTTCAAAGATGATTTGATAGACGCGGGAATGAGTGAACTTGAGGCGACGGAATTTGCACAGCGTCAAAAAGCAAAGGCGTTTGAAGACAGAATAAAAGAAATTACCGAAGAAACAGCAGATTTAGAATTTGAAGCAACTCACTCTGCCTTTGAAAAACAACTTAAAGATATTGAAGACTGGAAAGACGCCCAATTTGAAAAAGCCTCTACCGCGCAGGAAGTGGCGGCTTTAATCGCAAATGCAACCGCCAAAGAAACACAAGCCTTTGAAAATGAAATGGACAGAATCAAAGGTAATATTCAATCGTTGCAGGAAAAGATTTTTGAACAGACGCACTCCCAACGCGAAGTAGATATAATGCGGGCGCAAAAACAACGTGAAGAATATTTGAAAGATAATCCCGCTGATTTAGTTGACCAGTGGTACCAAAACGAATTATCGGCGATACGGAACCGTTCAAGGGGCAACTATAAATATAAAAAAAGACCGAAGTTAAAAGAGCCGAATTTTGATATTCCAGATTTTTATGATGACATACAACAAAAAACTGATGAAGCGGCGCAGAAATACGCAGATGATACAGGCGTTACCGAACAGCTGAATAACGCCTTAAAATCTTTGGAAGAATCAGCTGACAAATTGCCGCCAAATTTGGAAAATATAAATTCGGTAAGTGCAGAAGTAGCCGAGGCACTCGAACAAACTAAAAATACTTTCGGCGATTTAAACGACTCAAGCGACCTTTTAAGCCAATATCTACAATCGGCAGGAGAAGCAAGCAATGACGCCGCGGCAGCGTTTGAAAATGCCGCAAATGTCATTGAGGAAAAAAATCACACCATTTCCCAATTAGCGGCACAATCACAACTTCAGCAACAAAATTCAACGCAAGGCGATACTGTAGATAAAGTGTTGGACGCCGTTCAAACGGCAGGAAAAATGGCGTCATTCGCCGGTACGGCGGCAACTGCTACAGGCGCAGGCGCGGCTTATGGTATACCGCTTGCACTCGGCGGCAGTGCAGTTGAAATTATTGCTGATATTATTCAACAGGCGCGTAATGCGGCAAATGACAGCACGCCCGCACCTACGAACAACAATTTTGCTACGCCCAATGACAATCAATTGTTTCAAAATTTTACAACGGCAATAAATGACGCTACAACCGCACTTTCTCAAATGCCTGGTTCACTGCAAGATTTTCAACAGAAATTACAGGATTTTAATTTGGCTGAAAATCTGCCAAATTTTGAGGCTTTTAATTTCGGCTTAGATAATGCTACTTCTGCGCTTGATTCTTTTTCTAACTCCTTGCTTAATTTTAATCTTCCGGCAGAAAATAATTTGCCGCAAATTGATACAACGATTTTTAGCCAAATGACACAGCAACTTTCAGAATTGACGCAGACCGCAGGAAATATCGCTCAATCTGCACAGGCTATTCAGCAACAATCTAAGCAACCGCCGCAAATTACAGTTTCGCCCGTTATCAATGTTAATCTTGGCGGCGCGTACGTTTTCGATAATTCTATGAAAAAGCAACTTACCGACGATATTACTTCAAACGTTGCCAACGCTGTTACCGACGCAGTTAATAAAGCTACAAGTAAATCTAATTACGGCTACGGAAATTAAGGCGGTGTTACTATGATTTATATCAATGACATTCCGTCCCTGCGTAATTCTGATTCGGATGATGACCTACTGATTGACGACAGAAAAGAAATAGTTGAACTGATTAACGGTACTGCTATTCAAAACGGCGGTAAATTTTTTGGCGGCTTCAGGCTCACTTGCGTTTTCTCGGCTGATAATTTTAGACAAGTTTTAAATCTGTGGCTTGCCAATGAGACTGTTTCTTATACCGACAAAGCGGGCGTTACTTTTTCCGGCTTGACTTTAAAATTTCAAAAATTCCGCCGTGTCGATAATTTTCACGGCTACTTTCGCGCAGAATTTGAACTAATAAAAGCGCAGAATAGACAATTAACTATTTCTGACCTTGGAATTTAGAGAGGGGGCTTATAACAGCTAAATAAAAGTTGTAAAAAACAATAAAAAATTTTAAATTTTTATAAGGAGGTGAAAACTGTTACAGAAAAGTTTTATGTTGTCATTCTTATAAAACAGCTGTATAATCTTAATGGCTCTTTGAAAA
>JAFSZS010000199.1 GCA_017455645.1 Selenomonadaceae bacterium
TATTGAAATTCTGCGCGAAGTTGGGCACCATTTCACGGTAAACAGAATGCTTGCCGCCGAATGTTACAAACAGCGTTGGGAAAAGGGCTTAACTTTCTTGGAATTTAATTATATGGTTATGCAGGCGTACGATTTTTACAAATTAAATTCCGAATTTAATTGCGAAATGCAACTTGGCGGAGACGATCAATGGTCAAATATAATTGCGGGCGTTGAATTGGTTAGACGTAAAACAGGCAGAAATGTTTTCGGCTTGACGAATAAACTTTTGACGAAAAGCGACGGCTCCAAAATGGGCAAAACTGCGGGCGGCGCACTTTGGCTTGACGCTGATAAAGTTGCGCCTTACGATTTTTACCAATATTGGCGCAATGTTGACGACGCCGACGTTAAAACTTGCCTTTCGCTTTTAACATTTTTACCAATGGAAGAAGTCAACCGCCTTAGCGCGCTGAAAGATTCTGAAATTAACGAGGCTAAAAAAATTCTTGCGTACGAAGTTACAAAATTGGTACACGGCAAAGAAAATGCTGACGCCGCCGCAAAATCTGCCGCTGAAATTTTCGCCGGTCAATCTTCAGAAAATATCCCGAGCGTTGAAGTTACAGACGCCGTTGGTAAAAAATTGCTGGATGTTTTAGCCGCCGCAAAAGTCATTGAATCTAAGGCTGAAGGTCGCCGCCTTATTTCTCAAAACGGCTTGACTTTGAACGACGAAAAAATTTCTGACGCGGATTATATTTTGGCTGAAAAAGATTTTCCCGCGATTATTCGCAAGGGCAAAAAGAAATTTTACAGGCTAACTAATGGAGATTAAAATTGTTGACGGCACAAAACATCTTGCCGAAGTTAAAGATTTAATTTTGGAATACACAAAATTTTTGGGGCGGGATTTATCTTTTCAAAATTTAAATTCTGAACTTGAAAATTTATCTGAAAAATATTTGCCGCCGGAAGGGCGTTTACTTTGTGCGCAGATTGACACCGGCAAAATTATCGGCTGCGTTGCCTACCATCGCCACAATTCCGAACGTTGCGAAATGAAACGGCTTTTTGTCAAAGAAAATTTCCGACACCTTCGCGCAGGTGTTTTGCTTGTTGAAAAAATTCTTGACGCGGCAAAAGTTGACGGCTACAAGGAAATTGTTTTGGATACGATTAAACCTTTGCAGGGCGCAATTCACCTGTACAAAAAATTTGGATTCTTTGAAACTGCGCCGTATTATGATAACCCTATGGACGACGTGATTTATATGAGAAAAATTCTGTGATTGGAGGCGATAGTTTTGAGCGGAAAAAATGCAGCTGAAAATTTAATCGATATGGGAATTGCCGCCTGCAATGCCGGAAAACCCGCTGAAGGTTTTGGATATTTTTACAAAGCCGCAGTTATCGGCAACCCTATTGCTATGTTCAATGTTGCCAAGCTTTATCAGCAGGGCGCGGGCGTCAAACAAGATTCACAAAAAGCCTTTGATTGGTTTAAAAAATCTGCTGAAGCCGGACACGATCAATCAATGGTTGAACTTAGCAATTTCTACTTTTTACAAAAAAATTACGACGAAACTTTTAAATGGAATATGAAAGCCGCCGAATTGGGCAATATTGCCGCAATGTGCAATGTTGGAAATTTTTATTGGCATGGCGCGGGCGTCAAACAAGATTTAAAAAAAGCTCTTGAGTGGTTCCAAAAAGCGGCAAATACCGGTCATCCTATCGCAATGTTCCAACTTGGCGATTTTTACAGCAAGCAAAAAAATGACGCCGAGGCTTTTAAGTGGCACATGAAATCCGCCGAAAAAGGCGCGCCTTACGCAATGAGCGAAATTGCCACAATGTATTTCAAGGGCGCGGGCGTTGAAAAAAATGATTCTGAAGGTTTAAAATGGTTGAAAAAAGCAGCTGAACTCAAAAACCCGCCGGCAATGGCTATGCTCGGCAGAATGTACGAAATTGGTATGATTGTTAAACAGGATATTCACGAAGCTTTAAAATGGTATGTTGAGGCGGCAAACGTCGGTGAAAAACACGCGCAGGAACGCCTCAAAGTTTTATTTGATAAAGGAGAATAAATTATGTCAGGTCATTCAAAATGGGCAAATATCAAACGCAAGAAAGGTGCAAATGACGCAATACGCGGCGCAATGACAACTAAAATCAGCCGTGAAATTACAATCGCCGTAAAAATGGGCGGCGCAGATCCAACAGGCAACATGCGCTTAAAACTTGCACTTTCAAAGGCACGCGCCAATAACATTACAAAAGACAATATCAACCGCGCAATTCAAAAAGGGCTCGGCTCTTCCGACACTTCCAACTACGAAGAAATTACCTATGAAGGCTACGGACCGGGCGGCTCCGCTTTAATGCTGGATATTTTGACAGACAATCGCAACCGTACCGCGGCTTCAATTCGCCACATTTTCACTAAACACGGCGGCAATTTGGGCGAAA
>JAFSZS010000200.1 GCA_017455645.1 Selenomonadaceae bacterium
CCTTGACGAAATAAACCGCAACTTTAAGCACAATATAACTTTCGTAATTTCCAACTCCACAAAAAATTATTACTACAACGAAGGCTTTAACCGCGTCATTGACCCTGATAATAATCCCTACGATTTTTGGTACAGGGATTTTCTCAACAAAAGATTTTTGTACGCGCTTGATGTTGACGTTGACGAAATTGACAAAAATTCGTGGACTGTTTTTATTAACGCCCGCATTGAAGACGAAGATAAAAATTTGTTGGGCGTTTGCGGCACGGGTATTTCTATGCTTGAATTTCAAAAAATTATGAACGAAAAAGAATCCGAGCACGAAGTTAAAATTGATTTGTTTGACCCGAAAGAAAATTATTCAATCGATACCAACGCGGCAAAGTTCAAAGACCCGCACTTGAGGGACATTGTTAAAAGTTTGCAGCAAAGCGCGGGTTTCAGTACCAATCGTTTCACTTTGGCGAAATTTGAAGATGTTTTTGTTGTTGTAAAGTACATTTCTGAAATTGACAACTACTTGATTATTCGCCGTGATATTACGCGCGTGCGAGGGATTTTTTCAGATTTAGTTTTTCAGATTTTGTTAAGCTCCGGAATATCGCTTGTAATTCTGCTGATTTTTATTCAAATTCGCCTGCGCAACGAACGTGAAACTATTGAGGAAGAGGCTACAAAATTGGGGATTGTCAGCCACGCCGATAAATACGCCTCAATGCACTTAATCGACTTGAAAGACAATTCCATTCACGAATTAAGCCGTAATGACAAAGTTAATTTAATGGCGATTCAAGAGGGAGCGGACGCCGCGCAGAAAATTAAAAATTCGCTAATTGCCGCAACAAAGCCGGAAAGTTTGAAAGATATTTTGGAATTTATAAACTTTGAAACAATGTTAAAGCGGATTCACGAGAGCCACGCTATCCAACAAGAATTTTTAACCAATCAATACGGCTGGTGCAAGGCGCATTTTATGTTGGTTGACAACACGCGAGATCAAGTTATTTTTGCGCTTGAACTGATTGACGAAGAAAAACGCAAGGCAGAACATTTAAAATATCTTTCAGAGACAGACGCAATGACCGGTTTAAAAAATCGCGGCGGCGGCGAAAGTGCAATTTCAGAATTAATTGCAGCCGGCGAAATTGGAATGTTTTGCTTGCTGGACGCCGATAAATTTAAATCTGTCAACGATAATTACGGGCACGACGTGGGCGACAAAGTCATTAAAGCCATTGCAGATTGTCTTAAAAAATCTTTTCGTAAGAGTGATATTTTAATGAGGCTCGGCGGCGACGAATTTGCAATTTACGCGCTGGGAATTAATGACGAAGAGCGCGGCAATATTGTTATCAACCGCCTTTTCAACGAAATTAACAGAATTAATATCCCGGAACTCGGCGACAGAAAAATTACTATCAGCGTTGGCAGTACATTTTGCGCGGCTGATGAAAATTCTTCTTTTGAGGAAGTTTACAAGCAAGCTGATTCCGGCACTTACCAAAGTAAAAAAATTCAAGGCAACGCGAATACTTATTTTAGGGAATAGGGAATAGGGAATAGGGAGTTTTTAAAGTGGCAATAATAGTTAAACCTTATGAAAATGAAAATGTTAAGCCGGCGATTGAAATTTGGAATGAAATTGTTCGCGCAGGAATTGCCTTTCCTCAAGAAGACGAACTTACCGAAATTACCGGCGACGAATTTTTTAAATCGCAATCTTTCACGGGGCTTGCAGTTGACGATACAACCGGCGAAGTTTTGGCGTTGTACATTCTTCACCCAAATAACGTCGGGCGTTGCAGTCACATTTCAAACGCAAGCTACGCCGTTCGCGCAGATTTACGCGGGCGGCACATTGGCGAATTTATCGTTAAGCATTGCATTGAAAAGGCGCGGGAGCTCGGCTTCAGAATTTTGCAATTCAACGCGGTTGTTGCTACCAACATTCACGCCCGCAATTTGTACCGGCGTTTAGGTTTTACCGAACTTGGAATTATTCCCGGCGGTAAGGACGGCACTTTTGAAGATATTGTACCGCAATATTTTTCTTTGTAAAAATTAACAGCGCAATAAAAAAATCCCCGACTGCGAAAGTTGGGGATTAATTTTTTTGGAAAAATTTTATCAGATTTTAAATTTGCCGATAATATCTTGCATTTGTTGCGCCATTTCAGCAAGGGAGCGGCTGGCGTCTGCAATTTCGTGCATTGTTGCAGATTGTTGTTCGCCGGAGGCTGAAACTGTTTCAGATTCGCTTGCAACTTGACGGCTCTTAACGTTAATTTTGTCAACAGATTGAGTGATAACGTCCGTGCTTGCAACGAGTTCCTGTACAATTTTTTCCATTCGCGCAGAACTTCTTGAAACTTCGGTAACTCTTGCGCTGATTGTTTCAAAAGTTTTGCCGGCTTCGTCAACTGCATCTGCGCCGGTTTTAACGTTTGCAACGCCTTCATTCATTGCGGTAACTGCGTCTTGCGATTTTTCTTGAATGGAGCCGATTAAGCCGGAAATTTCTTTGGCTGAAAGTTGCGATTGTTCGGCTAATTTTCTGACTTCATCAGCAACAACCGCGAAGCCGCGCCCGTGTTCACCGGCTCTTGCCGCCTCAATCGCCGCGTTAAGTGCCAAAAGATTTGTTTGATCTGCGATATTAACGATAGCGTCAACGATTTTACCGATTTTTTCTGATTCTTCGCCGAGCTGTGAAATAACTGTAGCTGAAGCAGTAACTGAAGTTTCGATTCTTTCCATTTGGCTGATAGCGTTTTTGACAGCTTTATTTCCGTTATCGGCGGCGGTGTTGGTATGTTCAATTTCTTTTGAAGAGCCCTGCAAAGTTGTTCTGAAAGTTTCCATGTGGCTTTTCAGTTCTTCAGCTTTATTGGTTGCATTTTCAACTTCAGCAAATTGTTCTGTGCACGCGCCGGCAACATTTACGATTGATTCTGCAACTTGATTAATTGCGGTTGTAGACTGGTCCGCGCTTGCCGTTAATTGTTGAGAGGCGGCGGCTACGTGTTCGGCGGAAGTCATAACCTTGCTTATCATACTGCTTACATTATCTTGAAGTTTGATAACCGCGCGTCCCATAACTCCAATTTCATCACTGCGGTTGGGGTCGATTAAATTTTTGCCGTCATTGCGAAAATCGCCCGTCGACAAAACGTCCAAAGTATTTGTTAAGTTGCGAATTGGTGTAATTAAATAATTTGCGAAAACTATTGCAACAAAAACCATAGACGCTTCTAAAATTGCACTGACAATCATCATTTTCATAACGATAGCATTTAAATTTTCGTCGGCTTTTGCCTTCATTTCGGCAGTTCTTGTATCAATATAATCAATCCAAACGCCTGTACCTACTACCCATTGGTACGGCTCATAAGCCATTGTGAAATTTTTTTTGGGCAAAGGCTCTGTTTGATTAGGTTTAGGAAATTGTAAATCAGTAAAGCCGCCGCCGGATTGTTTGCCGTTTTCAATCATTTCTTGAATATATTTTCTGCCGCTGGGGTCTGTGGCGTCGATACGGGATTTGCCTTCAACGTCTGCGCGACCGAGCAAAACAACATTGACGCCGTCATAAGTATCAATCCAAAAATAGCCGCCGTCGCCTTCATAGCGCATATTACGTACAACATCAGCCGCCGCCGTTTTTGCCTGTGCTTCTGTAAGTTCGCCTGAAAGTTGGCGTTTGTGAACAAGATCAATAGCACTTATTGCGCTTAGCGTTTGATTTTTTAAATCATTCTCAACGCTTACTGTCAACATTTGCCGAAATTCTTCGATTGTTTCTTTGTTGTTGTCCATAATGTCCATCGTGAAAACCGTTCCTGCAATGAAGAGCGTAAAAATTGAAGCACCTATCATCATTAGCAGGAATTGAGTTTTCATCGACGATTTTGCTTGATCCATAAAAAGTCCCTCCTACAAAAATAATGAAAAATACATTCGCTTTTACGCCAAAAAGTTCCTGCAGAAAATCAAGCTGTAACAGTGGAAAATTTTTTTATGTTACAAAGTTCGGCGGCAAGATTTTTTTTGAGTTTCTGTTCCAATTCCTTCAAAGTTACGGCGTCGAAAAGATAACTGACGTTCGGCACAAGATTTACTTTCGATTCGCCGCAAAAATTTTCGGTGTAGACATTATAAAATTTCTGTAGATATTTTAAGC
>JAFSZS010000201.1 GCA_017455645.1 Selenomonadaceae bacterium
TGCCCGTTCTTCTTCTTCAATACGTTTGCGTTCTTCTTCTTCAGCGCGGCGGCGTTCTTCTTCAACGCGCATTGCCGCTTCAATGACTTCACGTTCTTGCTGTTTTTTGCGGCGATACATTAAAAGCCCGCCGATTATCAAAGCAACAAGTAATACCAATGCTCCAATTTCCATATAAAGGATCCTATCTCTGCGCTCTTTTTCCGCTCTGTCTTCAGCAAGTTGTCTTTCGCGTTTTTCCATATTGAAAGGCAAAGGCTCGACTGAAACAGTATCGCCGCGCTCTTCATTGATTCCGGCGGCGGAGCTTACAACTCTTAACAAACTTTCTTGTTGCAATTCGGTAACAGTGTCATTAACTAAAACTGCAACGGTTAAGCGGCGAATTGAGCCGGGGGAAGAAACAACTTTTTGATTTTCTTCATTGACTTCGTAATTTTTGGTAGATTCTTTGCGCTCGTAAGCAGCATTTGCATTTCTTTCTTCGGCAACGTAGCCGGGGATATTGCCTTGAACGCCTGCAGGTCCGCCGGGCGTATTTGAAGTGCCGTTATAAGATTCGCTTACATCTTGTTGACTGCGAATAATACCGGATTCATCAACAACGGGCGTGAAAGTTTGCCTGTCAAGGGAGCGGGCGTCAAAGTCCAATTCGACACTGACGCGCACAAATGCATTTCCTTCGCCGAGCGTGTTATCAAGCATCGTTTGAATATTTTGTTGAAGGTTATCTCTAACTTTCCTTGTCATTTCAATTTGCGTTAGAGTTTGCATATTCTGGCGATGTTCTTTAATTGCGGCTTCGTCGTCTTGTTCGTTAAGAATATTTCCATTTTCGTCAACAAGTGTAACATTTTCCGGCGTCAAGCCTTGCACGCTGTGACTAACTAAATTTACAATTCCTTTGACTTCCGCCGAATCCAAATGTTCGTCCGGCTTAAGCATAAGCATAATTGAGGCTGTAGCAGGTTTTTCATTTTTTTTGTAAAGGCTGTCTTCAGGTAAAACGATATGGACGCGGGCTTTTTGTACAATGTCAATTTGTTCAATCGTGCGCGTCAATTCGCCTTGAAGTGCCTGCAAATAATTAATTCTGTTTTGAAATTCTGTAACGCCCAATTTGCTGTCGTCAAAAAGTTCAAAACCTTTGTTGCCGCGGGGCAAGCCTTGAGTTGCCAATCCCAATCTTACGTCGAGAACTTGAGTTGCGGGAACATAAACTGTTGTGCCGCGGTTGCCTTGCGTAATTTGATACTGGATGCCGTTTTCTTGCAGGCTGCTGACGACATCACCGGCGTCTTTTGTTTCCAAATTAGTATACAACGGCACCATATCAGGTTTACTGCCGTACCAAAAACTGATACCGAAAATTGCCAATAAAATTGCAACAATTACGCCAATGAAAATGTACCGTTGCTTTTTATCGTATCTGTTCCACAGTTCTTGGAAACGCTCTTTCCAAGCCTCCAATTCAAAATCAATCCCTTCGCACCGTCCCTGTTAGATTTTTTCCTTTCCTAAGAATCAGACTTGCATACGCATAATTTCTTGATATGCAGAGACTGCGCGATTTCTTAACTGAAGAGTCAGCTGAATTGCGATTTCTGCCTTTTGCGCCGCAACAACCACTTGTGATATATCTTCAACACGCCCTGCCGCAAGAGCCATATTTAACTTGTCGGATTCAAGTTGCAGTTCGTTTGTTTTTTTCAAAGCATCTGTAAGCATATCGCCGAAAGTTTGTACCGGTTTTTCTTCAGCGATTTTATCTTCACCCAAATGACTGTGCGCGCTCATTTTAACGGGCGTCATTTCCAAAGGCGGAATTTCCATCTTGTCACCTTCCCTGTAAATAAAACCTATCCACTACTCCCTATTCCCTAACCCCTATTCCCTAAATCGGGCTTAAGCCGTAACGGTTTTTGCCGTTAGTGCCGGGGGCGATTAACATATAACCGCTAATCATAAATACCATAGTAACCAAAATTAAAGAAATATAAAGCATATAATTTATTCCGGTAAAATCCAAAAAAGCCATTACCGAAGTTAAAATTGCGTAGACAACGGCAAGCGTCCTGCCTCTGTTCATATCTTGCAGCCGCCGCACGTTCAAAAAATAAGTAGGTATAACAAAAATCAATGAAACAACTGTATTGTAGGTTGAGGCGTAAAAATTTTCCTGTCCAAATTCGTAACCAATAACCCTGTAGCCAAGGTAAATGAAAACGTAAAGCAGAACTCCAAGTACAAGTCGGCGTTTGAAGTAACGGAGGCGGTTTAATCTGCCGTTCGATTTAAAAAACATTTCGCTTATGGTATTTTCTTCAACGTAACCTTTAGCCGGTTCAGTCAACGAATTCAACCTCTTTCAAAGAAATTTTCACGGTAAGAAATATTATAGCACTTGAAAAAATAATTTCTACAGAAAATAAAAATTTACTTGCCGATTTCCAAAGTTTTGAGAGCCATAGCCTTAGCGGCGTTGATAACGGTAGAATTTGCCTCGTAGGCGCGATGAGCGGTTATCATATCAACCATTTCGGTAACGATATTGACATTTGGCTTTTCAACCATACCGTCAGCATTGGCGTCGGGGTGCCCGGGGTCGTAGACAAGCGGACCGGGGTCTGTATCTTCCATAATTGAAACTGCGCGGACGCCTTCGCCGCTTTTTTTATTTTCGCCTAAAGTTTGCATTAAAGTTTTCTCGAAACTTTCGGCTTGACGTTCACGCGGGCTGAAGACAACATAGCGGCGTTTGTAAGCTCCGCCGTTTTCAGTGCGCGTGGTATTTGCATTTGCAATATTATTTGAAATGACATCCATTCTTAGACGCTCGGCAGTCAAGCCGGACGCTGAAGTGTCAATTCCCAAAAACATTCCCATAAAAATTTCTCCTTAATTAACTTTGTCCGCTTGTAATAGCGTTGCGCATTTTTGAAACGTAGCCGCCAAGTTCGGTTGAAAGTGCGTTGTAATAAATCTGATTTTTGGCAAGCGTCGCCATTTCAATATCAATATCGACATTGTTATTATCGACGCGCATAATTGTTGAATCGTCCTCGACAACTTTTGGCACGGCTTCAGTAATTATCGGCTTAAAGGGTAAATGTCTGTCGTGCGTGCGCACCATTTGCAATTTGCCTTCAGGAACTTTTTCACCGTAAATTTCACGCGCCAGCACGTCTTCAAATTCAACATTACTTTTGCGAAAATTGGGCGTGTTGGAATTTGCGATATTGTTGGCAATAACTTCCTGCCGCATACTCGCCGCAGTCATTGCGCGGGGCAAATAATTAAAATTCGTTGAGTTCATAATCTGATCAAGCATAAACTTCACCAACCTTTATAACAGTAATAATCTAAAAAATTTTTCTACACCACGCCGAAAAATCCTTCAAATTTAGCTATTTATCGACAAAGAAATTTATAGCGCGTGGAATAGTTTCAATTTTCAGCGGGAGATTAAAGCCTATTTCGCCGTCAATATCGCTGATTAAATTTTCAACGCAATTTATTTCAAAAGTTTTGGCTTGCACGTGTAAAATATTTTCGTCGTCGTCAATAAATTTGCCGGATAAAATTTTCTGCGCGAGGTTTATTAAATTGCGGGGGTTGCACTTTTTCAGGGCGAAAAAATCAAGCTTGCCGTCGTCAATTTTCACGGCGTCGGAAATTTTTTTTAAGCCGGCAACCGCGGGGCTGTTCAGTACCAAAAATAAAAAGGCGTCCATTTCAAAATTTTGAGAATCTGCGCGAATGTTAAGCGGGACGGTTTTAAAATTTGGAATTTCGCCCAGCCCGTGAATGTAGTATGCAAATTTGCCGAGCGAATTTTTTTGCTTGTGATTGACTTCGTGAGCAATGGAAGTAAAAACGCCCGCGCTTGCTACGTTGATAAAAAATTTTTCGCCGTTGACTAAGCCTAAATCGACCGGGCGAATTTTATTTTCTGCAATGGCGTCAAAATATTTTTCTGCGTCAATTTCAAGGTGCGTTGCAAAATCGTTTGAAGTACCGCTGCCGATTATCCCGACGGGCAAATTTATTTCAGATTTTTTCAGCCAATTAACAACGCGGCTTAAAGTTCCATCGCCGCCCGCCGCAATGACGCCTTCCGCGCCGCTGATTTTTACAATTTCTGAAAATTCCTCAAGTGAATCAACTGCGCGAGTGCGATAAATCGTCAGCAAAATATTTCTGCGCTGAAATTTTTCTATCAATTCATCAAGATTTTTTTTGAAAGTGGCACTGCCGGAAATTGGATTGTACGCAAGCAAAATTTTTTTCAACAGATTTACTCCTTTATTTTTGCAAAATTCAAATGACGCCCGCCGCGCCAAAAATTCTTTCACATTTTGTCAGCAAAATATTTCTGCGCTGAAATTTTTCTATCAATTCATCAAGATTTTTTTTGAAAGTGGCACTGCCGGAAATTGGATTGTACGCAAGCAAAATTTTTTTCAACAGATTTACCCCCCTTTAAATCCTTGCTATAATAAAAAAAAATTTGGGCGAATGCAAGGGCGTGATTACAATGCTTTCAGAATTGTACAAATTGGCAACTTCGCTAAACGATATGGCAGTTTTTGAGTGGGATATTTTGGCAGACAAATTGGAATACGACGAAAAATTAACTTTAATGCTCCAACACGAATTGCCGCGGGAAAATGTCACGAAAGATTTATTAAAAGCGCGGCTCGTTCATCCTGAAAATCGTATTGAATTTCAAAATCAAGTCAAAAGAATGTTGACAATGAAAACCCAACGCAGCGCACCTTTTCAAGATTACGAATTGGAATTTAGAATTTACACTTTCAACAGATATTTTGCGTGGGTAAAAATAAAATATCGCGCAGAATTTGTTGACGGCGTTGCAATAAAAGTTTCCGGCTTTGTACAGAATATCGACTTTGTACGGCAAAAAGAGGCGCAACTTAAACAGGTTATCGAGCGCGACGCAATGACGGGGCTTTACAGCAAAACTCACGCGCCTTACCTCGTCAATCAGTCAATGGGCGATAAAACCAAAATGCACGCGCTTTTAGTTTTGGACTTGGATAATTTTAAATCTGTCAATGACAAACTCGGACACTTAATCGGCGACGCGGTTATTATGGATATGGCTATGAATTTGAAAACCACTTTTCGCAAGACTGACATTTTGGGACACATTGGCGGCGATGAATTTATGGTTATGATGAAAGATATTAAGACGCCGGAAATTGTTTTGAACAAATGTAAGCAACTGCGCGATATCCTGCGAAAAGTTTACACGCACGAAGGCGAAGAAGTTTCGGTATCTGCAAGCATAGGAATTGCGCTTTATCCCGAACACGGCGCAGATTATAATATTTTGTTCACTCGCGCAGATGCCGCGCTTGCCGAAAGTAAAAGACAGGGCAAAGACACTGAAACAATTTATACCGACGGCTTGGAAAACGCCGAGCAACGCGCCGCCGAAAATTCAGAATTGCCCTCCCAAAATTTCAGAAAAATGCTCTCAAATCCAATGGAATATATTTTTCAAATGGTTTTCAACTCAAAAGATACTTCGCTTGCCGTTGAACTTTTGTTACAGATTTTCGCCAAATATTTTAAAGTTCATAGGGCGTACGTTTGCTGGCACCTTGACGGTCATTATTGGCCCAAAATTTTGTTTGACTATGTGCGCGGCGATTTTAAAAGTACCGAAGTTGCGCACGATCCGGCTTTACGTTTGCAGATAAGAAAACGCTACAGAAATACCAAAAACGGCAGATTCAGCGAATGTGCAGACACTTCAAAACTTGTCGGAAGGGCGCAGAAAGAATTTTCACGGCGCAATATTTGTTCCTATATTGAGTGCGCGGTTATGGACGGCGATGATTTTATTGGCAGTGTAGGCTTTGACGATTGCAAAAAAGCGCGTACCTGGTCCAAAGAAGAACACGAAATTTTATTTGCCTTTTCAGAAATAATGAGGCGTTTTTTATTTGGGCAAATATTTTTTGAAATGAAAAAACGGCACGGCAGATGCAATATCTGATTAGCCGGTAGAGAGAAGGCGGCAATAATGCTGAATATTATAAATTTCCAAGAATATCTTGATAAATTTAGTGAATTTATGGTGAAATTTGGTCAAATACGCTCCGTGCGAGCCCTGCGCGACGGCGTGGTATTAACAATGCCGTTTACAATAGGCGGCTCCATCTTTCTGCTTATCGCAAATTTACCTTTTCCCGGTTATTCAGAATTTATGGCAGGAATATTTGGCGCAGGCTGGACAGATTCATTAAACGCGGTAGCAAACGCAACTTTTGGCGCGTTAGCATTGGTTATCGTACTGGGGATAACTTATCAAGCGGTAACACTTGAAGGCGGCGATGAAAATATGGCGTCGATAACCGCGCTTTTAACATTTTTGGCTTTACTGCCGCCGGAAATTGTAGCAGGCAACGGGCAAATTATCGGCGGAATAATCCCGCGTACATGGGTTGGCGCAAATGGAATAATTACGGCAATTTTTGTAGCGTTTTTTGTGTCGAATGTATTTGCGTTTTGCGACAGACACAATTTGGGTATAAAAATGCCGGAGTCAATACCTGTAGAAATTGCGCGTTCGTTTTTGGCGTTGACACCGGCGGTTATTTGTTTTATTTCGGCGGCGATTATTTACGGGATTTGTCATCACGTTTTAAACTCAACTTTTCCGGAATTAATTTTCAAGCTGATTCAATCACCGTTGCAGGGTTTATCAGATACACTTTTGGGCGGCGTTGTGATAATAGGCTTGCAGAGCGTTTTATTTTGGGCGGGGATTCACGGTCCAAACGTTGTAGGCGGCGTGGTAAATCCCTTGCTTTTAGCCAACACGTGGGAAAATCAGCAGTTGCTTGATATGGGGCAACAACTTTTGGGAAATCCTGCGGCGCACATTATGACTTCACATATTCAAGACGTCTTTACAAAAAGCGGCGGTTGCGGCTTTACATTTGGCTTTTTAATCGCAAGTTATTTTGTTGGAAAATCTGAACAGCTGAAAACAGTTTCAAAAGTTGCACTTATCCCCGGGCTTTTCAATATCAATGAGCCTATAATTTTTGGTCTGCCGATTGTTTTTAATCCCTATATGATTGTACCGTTTATAGTTGCGCCTGTATTGGCAATGATAATAACCTATTTATCAATAGCTTGGGGATTTATGCCGCCGTTCAGTGGCTTGCAAGTTCCATGGACTACGCCGCCGATAATTGCGGGATTTTTATTGAACGGCTGGCAGGGCGCGGTTGTTCAGCTGATAAATTTAATTGTTGCAACGCTTGTATATTTACCCTTTGTTAAAATTCAGGATAGGATTCTCTGCGAAGAGGAAGAAGCGCAAAAAGGCTTGGAAGACGAATTTTAAGGAGGAATTTTTATGAAAGAATTTTCATTGCCGCTTATGAGCGAGTACGCACGCCCTGTAATTAAACTTTACGGTATGCCTTCACTTATTGATACAGGCGCAGTTGTTCCTGTTTTTTCGGTTTATCCATATTTTCTTGAAAAAACTTTCGCTGCTAAAATGATTTTGCCACGCGGAAATATTAGCGGATTCGGCGGCAAAGAATACGGTTCAGTTTATTCATTAAAAAATTTTAAAGTTGGCGAATTGATATTTGAAACTCTTGAAGTTTTTGTGCCTGATGAGCCGGATATTAAATTTCGTTTTCTTTTGAGTGCGACACTTTTTCACGGTATGGATTATGAAATTGACACGATTAACCAAAAATTTACAGTACGAATGAATGACGAACAAAATTTCAATCGTGAATTTAAAATCAAAGACCTTGAAGGAAAATTATTTCCGCAAATTGACGGAGTTTTATTTGAAGATGTGGATATTGAATTACAAGACTATCAAATTTTCTTTTAAGCCTGCATTTATTTGAAAATACCGATTCTGCTCAAAACTTTTACAGAAATTCTGCCGACCATTGGTATTTGCTGTAAATCGTCCTTAGTCATTGCGCCGAAAAGTGCAACCGCCGCAATATATACCGCGCACCCTACAAAAACCGCGCCGAATGTTGAAATAACTTCAATCTGCCATTCAGCCATTGTAAATTCGTAGAAAAATTTTACAACAACCGCCATAACGCCCGCCGCGCAGATTGTTTTAAAAAGTTGTCCGAGCTCCATTTTGTAGCCAATGTATTTATGAATGAAGTACAAATTTATAATCGCCGCAACTCCCATATCAGCCGCCGTTGCCCACGCCGCGCCCATTATTCCGAAGTACGGTATCGCCGTTAAATACCAATTCAAAAAAACTTTCGCCGCCGCCGCCAATATCATATTCACCATTGGTATTGTTGTATGACCGAGCCCTTGCAGTACGCCCGTTGAAACTTGATGCAAGCCCAATAAAATTATCGACACGGCAGAAATCATTACCGCGGGACCTGCGCCCGGCGCGTTGTAAATCAAGCTTGAAATTGGAGTTGCCAAGAAAAATACTACCACGAACGCCGGAAAACATACAAAATTTGAAATTCTAACGCCCGACGACGTTAATAAAAAAATTTTATCCTTTTGCTTTAACGCCCGCGCCTCCGAAATTGCCGGTACAATCGAAACTGCCAAAGACGCCGTTAAAATCGTTGCAAGATTTATCAGCGGTACTGCCATTCCGTTTAAATATCCGAAAAGCTCGGTTGCTTGCCGTACCGAATATCCCGCCACTTCCAAACGTTGCGGCACTATCATTAAATCTAAATTTGAAACAACCGGCAACATTATTGACGCGGCAGAAACCGGCAACGCCAATTTGAACATTCGCTTGACGATTGAAATTGTTGACTCGTTTGCAGATTGTTCAGTTGGTTGCAAATTCGCGGCGTATTTTATTTCAATTTCTTTGTTTAATTTTATGTGAAAGTAAACTAAAACCATCAAGCCGGTAACTGCGCCAGCCAACGCGCCTAAACTTGCGCCCGCCGCCGCGTAGTCCAAGCCCCACGGTAAAAATAAATCTGCAAGTACAATCATTGTTATGACGCGGAAAATTTGCTCCACAATTTGGCTTACCGCCGTTGGAGTCATTCTTTGCCAGCCTTGCAAATATCCCCTTGACGCCGCCAAAAAAGTTACGAAAAAAACCGTCGGCGCAAGTACAACTACCGACATATAGGCGCGCGCGTCTCTGATTAATTGCCACTCAATCAGCCAACTTGCAGAAAAATATGTTAGCACTGAAAAAATCACGCCCGTTACAAGCATTAAGCCCATTGCAATTCTGAAAACGCGCTTTGCGCCGAAAATGTCATTCAGTGCAACTCTTTCAGCCGTAATGATTGAAATTGCAACCGGTACGCCCGCCTGTGAAACTGTCATTGCGAAAAAATAAATTGGGAACGCCATTTGATACAGTCCAATTCCTTCGCCGCCCAAAATTCTTGAAACAAATATCCAATTCAACGAGCCTATCACTTTGACAACGAAACTTGCGATTGTCAGAATCATTGTGCCCTTTAAAAATTTTTCACTGCCGGTATTTTTTTCTTCCGCCATTATTTCAGTAACACCGCCTATAGTTGCAAAAAGTTTTTATCGTAGTTATAATTTCTAAGTGATTATAACATTTTTCAAGTGACTGTGTATATAATCTTTGAAATTTTTATGAAAGTTAGGGGCGCGTCTATGAAAATAAATCTGATAAAATTTAATACTGATATTGGCAAGACAAAGCCCGAAAATATTGTACATACAGAAAACGCCTGTCCTTTTTGCGACGTTGAAAATTTGACTGATATTTTGGACACGGACGGCAATATAATTTTTCTGAAAAATAAATATCCTGTGATTGAAGGCGCAGATTTATTTGTTTTGATTGAGGGCAGGAGTTGTGATATTGATATGCCCGGGTACAGCCGTGAACATATGCGCCGCGTTGTTGAAATGGGTTTAAAACATTGGAAAAAACTTTTGAATTGCGGCAAGTACGAGGAAGTTTTATTTTTTAAAAATTTTGGTCCAATGTCGGGCGGCACGATTAAACACCCGCACATGCAAATTGCCGCTTTTCCAAAATTAAATTCTGAATTGCTTTTTGACGAGCGGGAATTGCGCGGCTTAATCATTGCAGAAAAAAACGGCGTTGAATTGAATGTTTCAAATTTTCCGCGCGTAGGATTTGGCGAATTGAATGTAGTTGTTGACTGCGGCGGCGACGTTCAAACTTTGGCAGATTTTTTACAGATCGGCGTGCATTATCTGATGAATTATTTCAGAAAAAATTTAAGCAGTTACAATATTTTTTTCTATCACAATGACGAAAAAATTTTTGCAAAGATAATGCCGCGCTTTGCAACTTCGCCGTACTTTGTCGGGTACAACGTGCATTTTCTGCCGCGTAACATTCCGCAAATTGCCGACGAAGTTTTTAAAATTTATTTCAGCGATGACAGGAAAATAATTTTCGAGTAAGCAATGAAAAAATGCCCGTAAAGCCGCCTGACAGCCACGACACGCGGCGTTTCAGCTTCACTTGATAAAAAGTACCTAACCGCTAAAAATCTTTGATTTAGGGGGCTTAAAATTGAAATTTGAAAAATCAGCCGCCTTTGCACTTGCCAAAATTTATTTTTGAGTAAGCAATGAAAAAAAGCTCGTAAAGCCGCCTGAGAGCCACGACACGCGGCGTTTCAGCTTCACTTGATAAAAAGTACCTACCGCTTAAAAATTTTTGATTTAGGGGGCTTAGAATTGAAATTTGAAAAATCAGCCGCCGCCTTTGCACTTGCCAAAAAATTTATGCCGGGCGGCGTCAATAGTCCTGTTCGCTCCTATCAAAATGTTGACTGCAATCCGCCTTTTATCTCCTGCGCGAAGGGCAGTCACATTTTCGACATTGACGGGAATAATTTTATAGATTATGTAGGCTCGTGGGGACCAATGATTGTGGGGCACGCGCACGAAAAAATTGTTGACGCGCTGAAAAAAGCCGTTGAACGCGGCACAAGTTACGGCGCACCAACCGAACTTGAAACTGAACTTGCCGCGCTTGTGCAAAAATTTTATCCTTCAATGGAAGTTATGCGAATGGTAAATTCCGGCACTGAAGCTACAATGAGTGCTTTAAGAGTTGCAAGGGGTTTTACCGGTCGTGAAAAAATTGTAAAGTTTATCGGCTGTTATCACGGGCACAGCGATTCTTTGTTGGTAAAGGCGGGCAGCGGCGCGGCAACTTTCGGCGAGCCTTCAAGCCCGGGCGTTACTTTTGGAACTGCCCAAGATACAATCGCCTTGCCTTACAATGATATTGCCGCCGTTGAAAAAATTTTTGCTGAATGCGGAGAAAAAATCGCCGCCGTTATAGTTGAACCTGTTGCAGGAAATATGGGGCTTGTTTTGCCTGTAGAAAATTTCTTACAAACTCTGCGCGAAGTTACAAAAAAATTCGGCGCGCTTTTAATTTTCGATGAAGTTATGAGCGGTTTTAGATTTACCGTACAAAATAAAATTACGCCTGATTTAACTTGTTTAGGAAAAATTATTGGCGGCGGTTTACCGTGCGCGGCTTACGGCGGAAAATCTGAAATTATGCGCAATGTTTCGCCGGATGGCAGAATTTATCAAGCGGGAACTTTAAGCGGCAACCCCTTGGCAATGACGGCGGGAATTGAAACTTTAAAAATTTTAATCGACACGCCCAATTTTACCGAAAATCTTACCGCCAAAACTTCAAAACTTATCGCAGGTTTAAAAAGCGTCGCGCAGGTTCCAATTCAAATTCCGCAAGCCGGTTCAATGTTTTGCATATTTTTCAACAGTAAAAAAGTTAAAAATTACGATGACGCCGCCGCTTCCAATCAAGCGCAATTCAAAAAATTTTTTATCGCAATGTTGGAACAGGGAATTTATCTTGCGCCTTCGCAGTTTGAAACGCTTTTTGTATCAGCCGCTCATACTGATTCAGATTTTCAAAAAACTATCGACGCGGCGAAAATTGCATTTGGGGAGCTTGTTTAATGGAAGAAAAAAAAGAGCCGGTTAAACCGACCAAAAAAATAAAATTGAACTGCGCGAAGTGTGGAAAAAAACTTGAACAAAAAGAAGCCCTTATCCACAAAAATATTGACGGCAAGCAAGAAATTATTTGCCACGATTGTTTCAAGGAGGCAACCGGCGTTGACTACAAAACTTTTATGTACCGCCGTGAAGCCGCCAAACAAACGCTTTTTGCAACCATTTTCTGTATCGCCGTCACAATTTACGCCTTTGTTGCTGAAGGCTGGGAATACGGCGTTGCAGGGATTTTTATCACGATTTTAATTTTTCTGTTTTCTGCAAAGGTGAAATAAAATGGCTCAATCAAAAAATTTAAATATGCTTTTAATCGACGGCACGACTGAAAATTTTATTAATGTTAAATTTGAATGGCATCAATATAAAGCAACGGGAATTAATCCTAAAACTAATCGCCAAAATACGGTTCGTCTCATTGCCAAAAATGAATTGTCAGCAGCTAGCATTTTATCAGAAAAAGGATTGCTTCCGCCTTATACATTTACCGAAGAGCAATTTGCTAATCCTACGGATGCCCAAATTGATTACGCACTTGATTTAGGAATAATGATTTCGTCGGATATGAACAGATACGATGTTTCTAATTGTATATCTAAAATCCTAAATTATGATGTTGATGCTGACGAAACTTTAAAAATATTTGCGTATTATCGCAATATATATTTTTCACCTTATGCAGGTCAACAGCAATTAATGGAAAAAATTTGGGAAAATATTTTACCTCACGAAAAAATTATATTTTTCTTTCTGGCAGTATATAATTTTCTTTATAAAAAGGACGAATGGGATTTTGATTTTCCGCTTGCTCAAGAATTTTTAAAATGATATTGTTATGATGAATCTTTTATAAAATCTTTAGAAAAAAATTATAATGGAAATGACCTTAGCTTTTTCGGTACTAAAGATAATAAAGATGGTACTGTAAGTTTTGGAGGAAATACTCGCACAAAAGCTTATAGTTCAGTTGTTAAATTTCTGAAAGGAAATTCTGCGCGTGTAAGACAGTTATTAAACAATCAATCCGCCAAAAAATAAATTTTTCATTTCTGCAGAATTAAAAACTTCTTCGACAGTTCCAAATTTTAAAACGCGCTTATTGAGTAAAATTACTCGGTCGGCGTATTTTTTTACCATTTCAAAATCGTGCGAAATTAAAAGTATCGCCATATCTTCAACCGCGCAAAGTTTCGCCGCCAATTCATAAAAAATTTTTAAGCCCAATTCGTCAACGCCGCTAACCGGTTCATCAAGCAAAAGTAAATCCGGTAAAGGCTCCAACGCCAACGCCAATAACACGCGCTGAAGTTCGCCGCCGCTTAACGCTCCCAATCGCCTGTCAATCAAATATTCTGCTTGCACGCGGCTTAAAATTTTCAAAACTTTTTCACGTATCGAATCAGCCGAAAACAGCCAAACAGGTTTCCACGTCAAACACGCCTGAAATAAATCCAGTACCGAAGTTGGCGAAGTTGTATCAAATTTCAAAGTTTGCGGTACGTAGCCGATTATTGGGCGCAGATGTTTTCCCTTCGCGTCGAAATAATTTAATTTTCCTGTATGTGAAACTTCGCCCAAAATTGACTTTAACAGCGTTGATTTTCCCGCGCCGTTCGGTCCTATCAGCGCCGTCAATTCGCCGCAATTCAAACTGAAATTGACATCTTGAAAAATTATCAAGTCTCCAACTTTGACGCCGAAATTTTCAACTTTTGTTTCGCACAATTTAGCCTTGTGATGTTTTTGCATTTTCTTTCAAACTTTGCAGGCGTTCAATTTCTTTTTTGTGGCGTTCGAGGGCAAAAATAATTCTGCGGCGTTCGTCGTCGTCAAATTCGGGGTTATCTGCCGCCGCCTCAATTTTTTTCAAGCGTTCGGTTACAATTTCAATTTCCTTATCAAGGGCGATTTTATTTTTTAAAATTTTGCCGTAAGTTGCAGAAATTTGCTCCTGCAGGTTACGATAATAATTTTTTTCGCCGGAAATTTCGCCCAAAATTTCTGCCATTTCCAAAACAATTTCCAGCGGGTCTTTGCAAGCTGTTACTGATTCATTAAGTTTTTCGCGCAGAATTTCAACCGCGCCGTATTTTTTTTCTGCAAAATTAATTTTCCTTTCCAAAAATATTAAAAGCCCGTTAAACTGTCACGAGCTGTAAATTGCTTTATTGGTGGAGATGAGGAGAATCGAACTCCTTTCCGAAAACGACGTTACCCAACTTTCTCCGAGCGCATTCAATGGTCAATTTCAATTTTGCCTAGTCCATTGACAAACTTTGCAAAATCAATCGCCTAAAAAAATTCCCAAAAAGCAGTGCGGCGCAAAAAGTTTTTGGTATCCCGCGCTGACACTCAATCCTACCCAGCGGGAGTCAATAGGTGAGTGCTGGCTTAAGCCGCCAGAGCGTAATCTTCGTTAGCGTTTATTTTAAAAACACTTTTCCCCTTACTGAAGCGGTTCGAGGAGCCCGCTGCTCGCTTATCAAATACCATCTGTCCCCGTCGAAACCATTACATCCCCGTTTCAAAAATTTTTGGCAAGTTTAGCACAAAAAATTTTGCCTGTCAATTATTCGTCGTAACTTCCCAAAGAGCCGAAGCGCATACATTCTTTGTCAAATTGCAAATTTATCGTGGTAGTTGGACCGTTGCGATTTTTGGCAATGACAAGTTCAGCCGTGTTTGTATTTTCAGTTTCTTTATCGTAATATTCTTCTCGGTATAAAAACATAACAATATCAGCATCTTGTTCAAGGGAGCCGGATTCTCTCAAATCGCTTAAAAGCGGGCGTTTATCTGCGCGAAGTTCGACACTGCGCGAAAGTTGACTAAGTGCAAGAATAGGGACTTTCAATTCACGAGCAAGCCCTTTAAGGTTGCGGGAAATTTCGGAAATTTCTTGTTGGCGGTTAAAATCTGCGCCCTTCCTTGCCGTGCCCTGCATAAGTTGCAAATAGTCAATGACAATCAAATTTAAGCCGTGCTCATTTTTAATTTTGCGAGCCTTGGAGCGCAATTCCAAAATTGTAATTCCCGCTGTGTCGTCAATAAAAAGTTTTGAATCAGTCAAATATTCCAGCGTATCAATCAGCGAATTTAAATCTTCAGAATCAAAATTGCCGGTACTTAATTTTTGGGAATTAATCCCGCTGTAAGAACTCAAAAGACGGTGCCCGAGTTGTTCCTTGCTCATTTCCAAAGAAAAAATTGCAACCACGTTATCTGCAAGCGCGGCGTTCATTGCCATATTTAAAGCAAGCGCAGTTTTGCCCATTGAAGGACGCGCCGCCAATAAAATTAAATCAGATTTTTGCAAGCCGCTTGTAACTCTGTCAAAGTCAACAAATTTTGTTGGTACGCCGGTAATTCCTTCGGGGTTATCAAGTGCGCGGCGTATTCTGTCAAAAGAACGTTGCAAAATCGGCATTATATGCTCAAATTCTGAAGTTTCGCCCTGCGAAGTTACGCCAAAAATTTTTTTCTCTGCGTCATCCAAAATATCATTCAGCGGTTTTTTTTCTTCAATCGACATTTGAATAATTTCTTCGCTTGCTTGAATCAATTTGCGCAGGATAGATTTTTCTTTGATAGTTTTTGCGTAAGTTTCGGCGTACGCGGTAGTATTGGCAACTTCAGACAAACTGAAAACAGTTGTAACGCCGCCAATTTTTTCAAGTTCGCCGGATTGTCTTAATTCTTCATTCAAAGAAAGTATGGTTGGGATAATTTTTTTTGAATATAATTTTAAAATCGCACTGAAAATAAGGCGATGCTCGGGGCGGTAAAAATCTTCAGCAGTCAAAATTGCTGTGATTGTCGGTATAATTTCGCCGTCCTTCAGCAGCATTGCACTTAGCACGAATTTTTCCATTTCTACAACTTGCGGAATATTTTCCTGCTCATTCAAAAAAAATCAACCTCCTTTGAAGAAAATTAATTTTACTACAAAATTTTTCAAAACGCTATAGAAAATAAAAAATCTATGTTATAATCCTGCGCGAAAGGTTGTGAAATTTTGAAAGATATATTGGACGTTCATACACATACAATCGCAAGCGGGCACGCTTACAGCACTTTGAAAGAAAATATTACCGCGGCAAAAGAAAAAGGACTTGAACTTGTCGGAATTTCTGAACACGCGCCACATATGCCCGGCAGTTGTCACGAAATTTACTTTATAAATTTTAAAGTTATCCCGCGGGACGCTTACGGTATAAAATTGGTTATGGGCGCGGAACTAAATATTTTGGATTATTACGGCAGTACAGATTTACCCGCGCAAATTTTACGCCAACTTGATTATGCTGTTGCAAGCTTGCATACTCCTTGCATTAACGCAGGAACGGTTGAAGAAAATACAGCGGCGATTATTGGCGCAATGAAAAATCCCACCGTTGTAATTATCGGGCACCCCGACAATCCCTTTTACCCTGTTGACTTTGACAAAATTGCACGCGCGGCGAAAGATAATCACGTACTTTTGGAATTGAATAACAGCTCCTATATTCCAAATGCGCCGCGTATCGGCTCGCGTGAAAATGCAAAGTTAATGCTTGCCGCTTGTCAAAAATATCAAACCGAAATTATAATGGGCAGCGATGCGCACATTGATTTTGACGTTGGCAATCACGAATTTTCGCAGGAAGTTATCACTGAAAATAATTTTCCTGAAAATCTTGTAGTAAATTCAAGCGCAGAAAAATTTTTTGAGTACGTCAATTACAGAAAAAATTTGCGCTGATTGAGAGGAGAGTTTAATTTGTTGGTCCACGAAATTATTAAAAATGGACGCGTTGAAGATACAGCGATTGTTGACGAAGGCAGAATTTTTACTTACGCCGAATTCGCGCAGGAAACAAAAAATTTTCGTAACCATCTTTACAGCTTGGGAATAAGGCAGGGCGATCGCGTTGGAATTTTTTCACGCAACAGCGCGGAATTTGTTTTTGCGTACTTTGCAACGGCTTCACTCGGCGCAATTTGCGTACCAATTAATTTTCAGCTTAGCAACCGTGAAACTGCTTTTATTTTGAAAAATGCTGAAGTGCAACACCTTTTGACTTACGAAAAATTAAACATTGAAGAATTTTTTACAGTCGGCGAAAAAGTTTTTCAGCACGATATAAATACTTTCGGCGAAGGAAATTTTGAAGACGCCCCCGACCTTCCAGAAGATTTTGACGAAAACAACCCCTGCGTAATAATTTACACTTCCGGCACAACCGGCAACCCAAAAGGCGCGGTACTTTCTCATAAAAATTTGGTTCACAATACCAAACAATGTGAAGTTTTCAAATGTGACAGAAATTGTAAGGTGCTCTGCGTTTTGCCAATGTATCACTGTTTTGAATGGACTTGCGCGGTACTGAATACTTTTTATCGCGGCGCGTCGGCGTACGTTATGCGCGTTTTCAAGCCAAAAGAAATGATTGATATGGTGCGCGATTATCAGCTTACAGATATGATAATTGTACCTTCGATTTTCAAATTGGTAACCGCGCTTGCAAAGGCTGAAGATTTTAAATCTGTACGTTTTGCGATGAGCGGCGGCACAACTTTACCTGAAAAAATGATTGACGAGTTTACAAAAAAATTCGGCTTGCCAATCGCTGAAGGTTACGGACTTTCTGAAGCTTCCCCTTGCGTATTTTTGACAACGCACGGCAAAGAACGCGCCGGAAGTTGCGGGCAATTACTTTGGAGCGAAGAAGTACGAATTGTTGACGAAAAAGGAAATGAAGTAGCAACGGACGAGCCGGGCGAGCTTTTGGTACGCGGCGGGCAGGTTATGCTTGAGTACTGGAAAAATCCAACTGCAACGGCTGAAACAATCGACAAAGACGGCTGGTTACATACCGGCGACGTTGCGAAAGTTGACGCGGACGGCTATTATTACATTGTCAGCAGAATCAAAGAAATGATTATCAGCATGGGCGAAAATATTTATCCGCGTGAAATTGAAGAAGTTGTTTACCAATTCAAAGGGATAAAAGACGCGGCTGTTATCGGCGTTGAAGACAAATTGCGCGGCGAAGTTGGAGCTTGTTTTTATGATGTCAAAGACGGCGAAAAAGTTGACGCGCGCGAGCTGAAAAAATATCTGCAGAAAAATCTTGCAATGTACAAAATCCCGCGCGAGTTTCACGAATTAAAAGAAATTCCCCGCACTTCAACGGGCAAAATTTCCAAGCGGAAAATTTTGGAAGATTATCTAGCGGCTCAAAACAAATGAAATTACTAAGGCGTTGCCGATTCGGTACACGCCTTTTTTGTTGCAGGAAATTATTTCGTACTTGCAGAATAAATTTTCATTCGAGTTAATGTTTGTGCTTTTGAAAGGAGATTTTTATTTTGAAAGCAATTACGAAAAAACTTTTATTGGCAAGTGTCTCAGTTGGCATACTGACGCCATTTCTGACGGGGGGGGGCGGAAATAGCCCACGCAGAATATGTTACTTTGAATATGTCGTCTTCATCGGGTAATGCATTGACAGTTAATAGTGGTACATACACATTTAATAATATAACTGGTTCCTATTCAGATTATTTTTATATAGGAGATAAAGGTTTTTTTACATTAGCTGGTAGTTATACAAATGTAGCAAATGAAAATACCCTAATTCTAGATGGCGGTATAATAATGGCGTCTGACCTTGCTACCGCCTATGGTAATAAGAGCGTAGCCCATAATATTTTAAATTTAAAA
>JAFSZS010000202.1 GCA_017455645.1 Selenomonadaceae bacterium
AGTTAAATAAAATGCCCGTAAAACGCGCTGTATGCCCCGTAGAGTACCTCAAATGGGGGACTGCATATAAATTCTCAAACGAGCCGCTAAACCCCTCAAAAATGAGCTTGTGGCGAGTTTTGAGCGTCGGAGCGAACACGGAGAACCGAAAGATAGACGCTGGCACGGCAGAAACTACCTTCTCCAAATTCGCGCAGATTTTGCTCGAATCCAAAGTGAAGTGCTAAAAAAATATGGATATGCAGGAAGAGCATATCTTCGGTCGTTGCAGAAACAAAAACTTGAGGCAGAAAAAAACGGCGACAGTTTTCTGACTTAAGTACTCTACAGAGTTCCCGAAAAATACATCGGAATAACTACAGCGCATGGCGTTGATAGAATTACTTCAGAATTGAAATGCACGTGCGAAGTTCAACAGCAAAAATTTGATACCCTATTCAAAATCGACCTGCGAGAAAACCAGCAACTTGAATTCCGCGCTGAAGCAAAAAAAAAATTTTGAAAAACTACTAACGGAACTCGTTGTTCCAAATGAAAATCAAGTTAAAAAAGTACACGCCTTTCAAGCCCTCGAATCCGTCATACAAGCTAAAATTCAGACGTTGGGAAAATCTGCGGCTGAACTGTACCCCGAAATAAACCGTCTGTAAGAAAAACTTCAGAAGCCGTATCTGCGACGCAATATTTAGCTCGCTACTCATATAATTTTGAACGTCGATTTTCAAAATTTCAGCAACGCCTCTCCGTCTTCCAAAATGCGAAATGGATAGCCCTGCACGAAAAATTTTGGGAAGAATATTATATGGGATTTGTAATTTGGCTCAAGCTCAACAGCAAATCGCTCTCATAGCCGCTGGCGTTTTGCGAAAAAATCTAGCGGTCGTACGAGAGTATGAAAATGCAAAAACTAGTTCTATTGATTTGTTTCAAAAATTGCAACTGATTAAAAAACGGCTGGAAAATTTAAAGTCGCCCTGCCCACGAAAATTAAAAACTGCACTCTACCGCGCAATTTCGGCGGAGTCCGCTTATTCAAAAAATTCTTCCACCAATCAAAATGTAATTGCGGCAATTATCGCGGGCGCTCTTACTGGTGAACCATATGATTATTCACGTATCACTTATATGTTTTCTGTGGAAAAATGTTCATGACGCGTTACGATAAGCGATAACATTGACAATGCAGGTACAAAAATCCTACTCGCAAATCTCGTATCATTGACGTATAATCTGAATCATGGAAAATTTATGGATATGATTTATTCCAATGGCTCTCACGTCGAAGGTATTAAAAAATCTCTTGTCTACAAAATTCAACCCAGAAAAATTCGTGAAATTGATACCACAACAGCGTCTTAATTGCGCACAATTTTGAAATTCCCAGACGAAGCCAAACAAGCTTTAGCCGACTAATTTCCCAAAATGCAACAAAAGCTCCACGATGTTTCTCAAACATTGCAGAGCTCTTCACGTGAATGTTGTCGATTCACTGAAATCTCTTAGGCTTTATTGGCACTAATCTTCGACTAGCTGTTTTTATTTTACAGCAAGGTTGGAGTTTTTTTATGTTATTTTTCGGACTGCATAGATGTAGACGACATTCGCGTGAGTGGCGTCTTTTTTACTTGCTAGAAAGTGAGGCACTTACCATAACCGGTGAAAAAATTTATCAAGAGTTGGAAAGAATTGCTACCGAACTTAAAAGTCTTCCCATTGCCACGTTTACGGCGGAGACTTCTCCAACATCGACGTTGTACCAACTGGTACTCTTCCAATCAACCGTCAACTATCAAACACTATTTGCCAGGTGCGGACTTTCTTTGGAAACGCTGAAGCACTTCGGCTACGGATTCCTCGATAACTGGACTGCTCCCAAATCTCGCCTTGACAATAAAAAAATTTCGCCTTCGCGCAGACTGATTATTCCTATTTCCGAGCACCATTACCTCGCCAGCACTATCGACCGAAATAAGGTTGACAAGCAATGGTGGAAAATGCACGCGGGCTCTAAAGAAATTTTCAACGCGGCAAATGTTACCGCCAACTCCTCGACTGTAAAGCGAACTAGAAACGCCCTCTTTGATACTCCGAATGGCGGTAACGTCATAAGCTCGGTAAAGGCGGCAGAGACTAACCCTAACAATAAAAGTTGAGAAAAGCTGATTGGAGGCACTCTGTGTTACCTATATACCAAAAGTTAGCTAAGGTTAGAATGTTGCAAGGCGCAACTGTACGGGGCTAAAAGGGGAATATAGAAATGTATATATTGCTACGACAGAGTAAATGGGGGCGAGTAAAAATCTGCACTATTAAAAACCCTATAACGTTATAGGCGTTATCCAGCTTGCAGGCTCAAAGTCTTAACTATCACTGTTGCAATTATTTCTATTTCATTTGGCAAATTAAATAAAGATAATCGCGGCGTTTTAAAACTCAAAGATATTCATCTTCCGATTTTGTTTGGAATTAAATTTGCACTGCTCGGAAGAATTGCCTTTGAAAATCCTCAAATTCAAAAAATAGAAACAGCTATAACTAAAAAAGATTCCCAAAAGAGTAGAGAATACGATAACATTGCAGATACACGCGCCAAAAAATCTGCTGAAGAATCAAAGTTTTTTCTTTTTAGAAGTAGCGGTAAAATTAATCGCTTAGCTGATGATATTGATAATTCAAATAACAAAATTAATGGCAATGTTTGTTGCTCCGCTTATTCATAGTAGTACTTTTTATAATGATTTTAATTCAAATTTTGTAGTTCGCCCAAAAGATTCAAATGTTTATTGGGCACTCAGTAAAATTTTGCCTTCAACACGGGATTTAGATTTGTTAAACGGATTCCGCCGCGTTATTGCCAAAAAAGCGATTTATCTATTGCGGGAATTTTTGGAAATTTCAAGGCTATATCCCTGAAGTTGCCGCTGAAGCCAACAAATATTTTCGTGAAGAACGTGGCAAATATTCAATGAGAATATAGAAAAAATTTCCGATACAAAGCCTTTAAGCGATGAAAAAATTGTTGCAGAGCAAGAAAAAAATTCTCCAATAATTATTTCTTATGAAGATTTAGTAAAAAAATTAAACAAAGCGTTAGAAATTATATTGTCGTTGACTAAAAGCAAAAAGTCCCAACTGAATATCAATTTTTGTATTCATGACCAACAAGTTATCGCCGTTAAAATTTTGGCAAGCTGTCCTTCGGGGGCGGCTTTTTTATTTTGTCTAATGCAAAATTAAAATTCTTGTGGTAAAATTTTTTTGAAGGTGAAAAAGATGAAAAAATTTTTAGCGTTAATGATAGGCGGCTTGCTTATGGCAAATGTTGCAAATGCCGAAGTGCGAACTTATGAAGGCATCGGCGAATATGTTATGAGCGATTTTGAAACGCCGGATATTGCAAAACAACGCGCAAAAGTTCGCGCAGAACAAGCCGCGCAGGAAAAAGCCGGCGTTTTTGTACGTAGCAATACAAAAGTTGTTGACTTGCAACTTAAATCTGAAGAAATTGAAATTATGACTGCGGGCGTTATGAAAGTCCATTCTGTAACTTATGACGTTAAACCGGACGCCGCGGGATTTTTATTCGTCTCAAAAGTTTTGGTTGATATTGACACAGACGAAATTGACAAGTGGCTTAACCAAAATGAAAATTCTATGCCTGAACTCGTCGCGCAGAATGAAGCGTTGAAAAAATCTGTCGCCGAGCAAGAAAGGCAGCTTGCCGAATTAAAATCTAAATTGGCGCAGGCTGAAAATTCCGTTGCTGCAAGAATCCAAATTACCAAAGATTTTGCGCAAAACGACAATAATTTTTTGTCTAACCAAAGTTTGAAAAAAGGAAATGACGCCTACAACCGAGGAGATTTCAACAGCGCAATTTTGGCGTACACTGACGCGGTTACTTTAAATCCCGAAAATATCGACGCTTACATTTACCGCGGCGGCGCGTTCGGCAACCTCAAAGAATACAAACGCGCAGAATCAGATTTTAAAATTGCTCTTCAACTTAACAATAAAAATTTTGAGGCGCATTACGGACTCGGCGCGACTTATCTTTACCAAAGAAATTATCGCCTTTCAATTTCAGAATTGAACACTGCAATAAAATTGGATAATTCCAGCGGGAAAGCCTACTACGCCCGCGGCTACTGCTACGAAATGATGAATAAAAATTCTGACGCGCAAAAAGATTATGAAACTGCGCGAAAATTAGGTTATCAATTCTGAAATAAAAAAAGCCCCGCCTTTTTCAACGGGGTTATTTTTTTGCTTAAATTTGAAAATTAAATTTTATTTACTTTTGCCGTAAGTCAAAATATTTTTGTCCTGCGCGAATGTCGAATAATTTACAGTTGGAATTTCTGCAACGGAATAATTATCCGCGCTAATTTCAGAAATAGAATCAAGTTGAGTTTCATTGCCGGTAATGAAATTATTATCGTCTTCAGTGAACCAACCGGAATAAACTTGATTTTCTTCCACGTACTCAATAGTAATTTTTTGAGAAGCGGCTTTTTTGACAGTAAGAGTATTTTCGCCAATGGTATAAATAACGTCAGTACCGCTTGTGACGCTGCTGCTGATAGTGGCGTTGACAATTTGAATTTTATCTTTTTGAGAGGCGGTATAATCTGTGATAACGTCGTTGCCTTCGCCCAATCTGTAAACGAAAACATCTGCGCCCGCGCCGCCGGTTAAAGTATCGTTGCCTTCACCGCCGCTTAAAGTATCGTTGCCTTCGCCGCCATTCAAAGTATCGTTGCCTGCGTTGCCGTACAAAACATCGTTATTTTTGCCGCCGTCCAGCGTGTCATTGCCCATACCGCCATAAAGAGTATCGTTGCCGGCTTCGCCCTTTAATAGATCATCATCTTTTTCGCCGTAAAGGATATCGTTTCCTGCGCCGCCTAACAAAGTATCATTGCCTTCATCGCCGTAAATTTTATCTGCGCCTTTGCCGCCTTTTATGGAATTTGCAGAAATATTGGCGTAAATATTAATTCCGTTTGCAAGTTTAGAGGAGTCAATTTTTGTGACCAAAATTGAATAATCTTCAAGGTCAAGATAGCTGTTTGTAAATTGAGTCGTCAAAGTAAGCACGTTGCCTTTGACAGAGACGCCGCTTGTATTGTCGTTGAAACTTATGGAGCCTGCAAAGTCGTCTGAATCTGTGCCGCTTGACGCTTGTTTGGCAAGGTAGCGAAGGAGAATATATCCTGCAGAATACATATAATCGGTTTTATCGGGGTAATGTGTATCGTTGACATTAAGATAAGCTTTGAGGTATTCCGGATTTTGAGCTACAGTTATAATTGAAGTTCTGATATCATCTATACCTTTGACAAGTTCGCAAAGACCTTCCTTAAGTGAAATTGGTAATTGCTCTTCTGCTTTTACTTTGGAGCGCATAATTGCATGTACCATTTCATGAGTAAGAACTCTATCAAGGTATTCTTTATAATAAGTTACGTCATTTCCATTTCTATCTTTGCCAATAGAATATCCTACACCGTTTAAATCTGAATCGCTGAAATTTCTGTAGATATTCATATTAATTCCAATATCAAGGCTTGCCGCTTTTTGTGTAGAAACCCAAGAAGTACTCCCTGTCCAAGCAAGCGCACTGGTATTATAATCAAAATAAATATTGATTGTTGAACATTTATTTTCAGAATCAGCAAAACTGTAGCCGTAAGATTCTTCAATTAAATTTAAGCCTTGTTCAGCCCAGTTACTGTACATATTTTGCCAAACAAATATTTCGTCAGTAGTTAAATCTTCAAAAGTTTTTTCATCGCCGAGTCTGAAAGTTGCGCCTTTGGTAGTAAAAGAATCGCCGGTAAAGCTTGTATTTCTGCTGTTGGGCTCCGGAATAACAGAGGCAGCAGTTTTTTCATTGGCAGAATCGCCGGTTGCATCCGCACCGGTTATTGCGCCGGTATCGTCATTTGTTAAATCAATATCGCACTTTTCGAGCAGGAATTTTTCCAGCCGTCGGTTGAATCTGCAGTAACATAGGATTGGCATTCTCTGCACAATTTGGTAATCAGAGCTTGAAAGTCGGTATAATTGGAGCAAGCTCGAACGGCTTCATCAACTGCCGCTTCACCGGTTTTATCTGTATCGTCCAAGGCTTTCATAAAATTTTTGATAACATCTTGAGGAGTATCTGATTCATTGCCGTTTTTTGCGGGATAAATATTTAAAGTTTTGCCCTTTGCGCCAACGAGCGTGATCTTGCCGCTGTTTGCAACTGTAATTACAACGTTATTGCCGGAATTGGATTTTTTCCAAGTGCTGCCGGAAATTGTTATTGAATCAGTTTCAGCAAAGCCGTAAATAATATCGTTGCCGTCGCCTTTATTGTATTGGTACAAGTTGTAGCCGCGCACGCTGTCGCCGTAAATAGTATCGTTGCCGGTTCCGCCTGTTATCGTCAAATTGCCGCCGCGTACGCTGATATAATCTGCGTCTGCACCGCCGTTTATCGAAAGGTTATGTGCAATGAGTGTTTCTCTGCCGCTGACTTCAGTACCGACAATTAAAGTATCATTACCCGCGCCGCCGTCAATCGTGTTGTTCCAGTAGGAAGAAATACTGATTAAATCGTCGCCTTCAGCAGCGTTCATGTATGAAGTGAAATGATGCCCTGTAATAGAATCATTGCCTGCTCCCGCGTTTATAGTAGCGTAATTGTTGCTACTGAAAAGATAATCATTGCCCGTGCCTGCGTTAATATTTGTGCGCCAGCCCCAATTTGTAATGCTGTCGTTGCCGTCGCCCGCGTTAATTGTTACGCCTGTACTGTTGTTGCTGAAAATGCTGTCGTTGCCGTTTCCTGCAGAAATTTGAACTGAATCGGCGGTATTATTGGAAATAGTGTCATTACCCGCGCCGGTTGAAATATTTGCACCTGCAACGGTATTGTTAATTTTTTGCCCGTTGTCATTTCCACTGCTTACGCTGAAAAGCTCTCCAAAAGTAGTACTTTCATATTTTGGACCGGTCGCCCAATTAGTTACTCGATAATATTTGGCGGAAGAAATTTGCTCAAGACTACTTATACCTTTAAGAGTTACTATAAAAGTTGAATTAATTGCCGCGCCGGTTGTAGATTGATTATTTTGGATAATCATATTGCCATTTGATATGCTGTAGGTAAGTTTCTTGTTGCCGCTGTCGTCGAAGTCACTGTCATAAACCAAAACATCGTCTGCCGTAAAATCTGTAATTACAGCGGAAATAGAATTTGAATAGTATGGATCAACAACAAAAGTATCAGCACCTGCGCCACCTGTAAGAGTTACATTTTGAATTGAACCATAATAAAACGGATCTAAGTCAATAACGTCATTGCCTGAGCCTGTGTTAATGGTTACGTTGGAGCCTCTGTCAACAATATAATCATTGCCCGCGCCAACATCGACCGTAACAGTTGAACCGTTGTTTGTAATTGTGTCAGCATAGCTTGTGCCGCTGATAACGGTAGAATTGTTTGAATTGGTAATATTTTTTCCGCCGGTAACAGTTTCAGTCATTTTTGTTCCAATGATATTTAAAGTTTTGCCGCTTGCGCCGCTCAAAGTCATTGCGCCCGTTGGAACGGTTGAACCTGCCGCCGCAACAGAAATTACTACATTTGTTCCTGAAGTTAAAGTTTTGTAGACGCCGCCGCCGATTGAAATTGTATCATCAGCATCATAGCCGATAATTGAATCGTTGCCGTCGCCGTAGTTATAAATTATTAAATTATTTCTGCTGTCATTGGAAATTTTTACAGTATCGTCGCCTGTACCGCCAATAATTGTTACGTTACCGCCTCCGGTAGTTCTGCCGCCGCTGTAAATGTAGTCATTATCGCTGCCGCCGTCTATTAAAACATTTTCGCCGCCGTGAACAGTTATGGTTTCGTTTGTTTTTTTTATGTATCCCGTCCTGTAATTTATAATACTGTCAGCACCTGTACCGCCATAAATTGTTACATTAGTTGCGAAATTTTTAACAGTGTCATTGCCTTCTTCGCCATAAATTTTGGAATTTAATTCTAAGACAGTGATACCGTTGAGATAGGGGTCGTTATGAAAATAATCATCACCAACGCCGCCCATAAGAGTATTATAAGTGCGTCTGTTGTTAATTGTATCATTACCGGTTCCGGCGTTTATTAAAACATAATCGCCACTATTGAAAATAGAATCATTTCCTGCAAGCGCGTTGATTGTAGCATTGCTGACGCTATTATTTTTAATGTCATCGCCGGAAGTAAGATTAATTACATTGCTGATAATTTTTTGAGTACCGCCGGTGATATTGACAGTTTTGTTGCTTGCGCCGCTTAAAGTCATTGCGCCGCCGCCAACAACGCTGACAATTACATTACCGTTCAAAGTTTCACGAGTGTAATAGCCGCCGCCCAAAGAAATTTTATCTGCAGATTTGTAATTGTAAATTAAATCGTTGCCATCGCTTGAAGAATAAATGTACGTAACACTTTTTCTGGTATCGCCGTAAATTGTATCGTTACCTGCGCCACCAACTACAGTCATATTTCCTGCACTGCTTTTAAGGCTGATTAAATCGTTGCCGCCGTTGCCTTCTATTTTTGAATTTTTACTGCGATAGATTTTAATTGTGTCGTCCTCTGCGCCGCCCAAAACTGTAAGATTGGTGGCTTTGCTGCTGTAGATAGAATCCGCGCCCGCGCCGCCGTTAATGTATGCGTCGTGTCCGTCGCTGTTGTAAATGACATCTGCGCCCGCGCCGCCGTCAATGCTTACGTCGTAGCCGTCAACATTTTGGATACTGTCAGCTCCTGCGCCGCCGAAGATTGAAACGCCGTCGCCGCCGGTTTCATTGTCAAAAACATTTCTGACAGTATCGTTGCCTTCGCCGCCGTCCAAGGTTGCAGAATCTGCAGAATTATAATTGCTGTCATTGCCGCCGTAACCGTAAATTGTACTGCCGCTTACGGTATTATTGATATTGTCATTGCCGGAACCTGCAAACAGTTGAATATCAAAAATCCTGTCCATAGCAACACGCCTCCTTTGCAAAATAACACGTCGAAATTTTCAAAAATATTATAGATTTATACTTTGTGAAAGGTCAAGAATTTTAATGAAATTTTAATAAACAGAAAAACCCCGCCTTTGAAAACGGGGTTATTTTTATTGACACAAAAAAATATTCTGCTACAATTTGACAAGAAATTATTTGACAGGTACGCAATGTTTATTGTTAATGTCAGCAACTTTTTGGACGCGGCGGCGATATTTTTCAGCCGTCAAAGGTTCAGTTTTCATCCAGACTTTGACAATTTCCATAGCTATTGCACTGCCGATAATTTTACCGCCGATGCAAAGTACATTTGAATCTGTATGCTCGCGTGAAAGTTGGGCGCAAAACGGATCTTGACAAACTGCCGCGTAAATTCCATAAATTTTATTGGCGATTAAAGCACTGCCGTAACCTACGCCGTCAACGAAAATTCCGCGGTCACATTCGCCCTTTGCAACTGCAAGCGCGGCAGGATATACAAAATCTGAAAGGTCGCAGCCTTCTTCGTCGTAAGTGCCAAAATCTTTTACTTCGTGCCCTTGGCTTTCAAGATAAGCCTTAATTTCGTTTTTGAGTCTTGTACCGGCGTGATCATTCGCCATTGCAATTTTCATAAAAATATTCCCCCTCAAAATTCAAGAAAAAACTTTTTTAATACATTCCACGCGCAAAAAAATTTTCCTGTCGAAACTTTAGGAGGCAGCAATGAAAAAATTTTTTAGTTTACTTTTGGCAACGGTTTTAATTTTTGTAACTGTCGGCTGCGCTTCCGCGGCTAAATCTAAAACCGAAAAAATTAAATTCAATAAAAAACTTCTCAAAAAATAAAATTGGTTGACATAACAATTTTTGAAAACTTGTGCATTCCACGCGCAAAAAAAATTTCCTGTAGAAATTTTAGGAGGCAGCAATGAAAAAATTTTTTAGTTTACTTTTGGCAACGGTTTTAATTTTTGTAACTGTCGGCTGCGCTTCCGCGGCTAAATCTAAAACCGAAAAAATTAAATTCAATAAAAAACTTCTCAAAAAAATTGAATTGATTGACGCGGGCGCAAGAGATACTCCGCTTGCAGTCCTGCGCGAAAAGCCGGAAGACGTAACAATTTTTGGGGACGCCGTGGCAAATCGCGGGCAAATGGTTAATTTCATTTACAAACGCAACGCCTCGCCAAAAATAAATTGCACTGTTGAAGAGCTTGTAAATTTTTATTATGAAGAGGCGGAGCGCGAAGGTATTCGCCCCGATATTGCACTTTGTCAATCGATAAAAGAAACCGGCACTTGGAATTACGGCGGCGATGTTGTACCGGAACAAAATAATTATTGCGGCTTGGGTACAACCGGCGGCGGCGTCAAAGGCGCGTACTTTGAAACGCCTCAGCTCGGCGTACGTGCGCACATTCAACACTTGTTAGCTTATACGAGCACAACCCCGCCAAAAGTTGCTATTGTCGACCCGCGCTACGAATTAATAGAAAAATGGCGTCCGCAGATTTTCGGCAAAATTAAAACGTGGACAGGTTTAAACGGCGTTTGGGCAGTTCCCGGCAAACAGTACGGGCAGGATATTTTAAATCTTTGGCAACAGGCGCAACTTCCCGACGCAAGCGACGCCTCCCTTCAATATGCAAATTCTCAACTTGCCAAAAATCCCGACGATTTTTCCTACGTTTACCGCGGCTTAGTTTATTTCGCTCAAAAAAATTATTGGGGCGCACAAGCTGATTTTAAAACCGCCCTTGATATTAATCCCAATCTTTCAGACGCAGTTTTCAATTTGGCTCTCGCGCAGGAAAAATTAAACCGCACTAAAGACGCTATTGCAACTTACGATAAATATTTAAAAATGAATCCAAATTCTGAACTCGGCTACTACAACCGCGGCAATTTGTATCTCAAACAGAAAAATTACAAAGAAGCCGTTGCAGATTTTCAGCGCACTTTGAACATTGAAGACAGATTTGTTGACGCGCACAATCAAATTGCAGTTGCCTATTTCCAACAAAAAAAATATGAAGACGCGCTAAAAGAAATTCGCCGCGCCGCAGAAGTCAACACCACAAATAAAATCGTCAACAAAAATAAATCCGCGCTTGAATCCTGCCTCAAGGTTAAAAAATAATTTGGAGCTGTTGAAAATTTGAATATTCCTTTTTCAGATTGTACATTTGCGCCGAAAGTTCGCCGTTACAACGAAAAAAATTTTAACTACGCAACTTTGGGCGAATGTTCCTACGTTGTTAAGGCTGATATTGAGTACGCAACCAACAAAAAGCCGCCGCATATTCTCATTGGCAAATTTTGCTCTTTGGCAGAAAATATTTCTTTTTGCGCCGGTTTAAATCACGAATACAAAAACGCCGTTACAACTTATCCTTTCGACGTGGATTTTGTTATTGAAAATATTCTTGAGAGCGCGGAAATTACGCACTCTGCCTATATTCCAAAAGAAAAACGCTACGATAACCACCACCAAATTATAATCGGCAATGATGTTTGGATAGGGCGTGAAAGTTCAATTTTAGGCGGCGTGAAAATTGGCAGCGGCGCAATTATCGGCGCAAATTCTGTTGTTGCAAAAGATATTCCGCCGTATGCAATAGCCGTTGGAAATCCTGCGCGAGTTATCAAATATCGCTTCGACGCTGAAACTGTCAAAAAACTTATGGCTGTCAAATGGTGGAATTGGGATATAAAAAAAATTTATGAAAATATCCCGCGGCTTTACGATACCGAAAATTTTTTGACTGAATTTTATTCTGAAACCGAAAAGTCCGAAATTGAAATTGACGACAAAATTAAAAATACCCTCGCGCAGGGCGGCAAAGTTTATCAGTTCGTTGCAGATTTTGACGCTGAAAATTTTCTCTGGAAAAGAATTGTAATTGGTTTTTGCCTTTCAAATTTTAAAAATTCTTTGCTGATAATTTGGACAGGCGAAAATCCCGCCGAAAAAGATTTAAAAAAACTCGGCGAAGTTGTAAAATTATTCTGCAATGACGCCGCCTCACATATTTTGACTATTTCAACAGAAAAAATTTTTAAGCCGCAAATTCTGAAATTGGCTACGCACTTTGTTACAACGCGGGAAATGATTAATCTTGACTGTTTAGATTTTTTGTATGACACAAATGCAAAAATAATTTCCGCGCTCGACGATGAAATTTTTGAGAATGAAACCGCGCTGAAGTTGTATAATAATTCTGCAATGACGCCGCCTCACATATTTTGACTATTTC
>JAFSZS010000203.1 GCA_017455645.1 Selenomonadaceae bacterium
AATGTTTTACTTTTAAGCATTAACCAAAATATGGGTGTTGAAAATACTGCTGAAGATGAAGAAAATGAATCTTCGGTAAATCCCGAAACGCAGGCAATTTCCAGTCCTTCAATAGCAACAGTTGCATTGCACCCCGACGAAATTTTACAGTTGGTTTCTGCGTCAAGAATTGGCGAAATTTATTTAATGCTCCGTCCGCTCGTACCGCAAAGCAATTATTATACCGGCGCAGAATATACAGTTGAATCTTTGAAAGGACAACGCCAAAGATACGAACAACAATTAGCGAAAGAAGAAAAAGAAAGACAAGCTGAACTTGAAAGGCAAGCCGAAATTGAAAAGCAAGTTGAACAAACTGCACCTGCTCAAGCTGAAGAAAAGCCCGCCAAAGAAAAACCGCGCATTAAAATTTATTACGGCGACGAAGAAGGCTTAAAAGATACCAACGAAAATATTCCGGACGATAACAACGAAAAAAATAAAGAGTGAGAAATTATGATAAAGTTTATAAAAATTTTTATGTTGGCGGCAGTTGTTATCTTAATTTCAAATTCTGCCGCTTATGCTGAAGAATCAGCTTACGTTGAAAGAATAAATCTTAGTTATCATTCCTCAAAATATATTAATCTGCACAAAAATATTTCCACGATATGGTGCGGCAGTAAAATTTTGCGTATTCATCAGCCAACAGATTCAATGAGCGAAATTGTTATTACCGCGCAAAGTACCAAAGGTTCGACGACAGTTTTTATTTGGACTGAAGACGGCTTGCGATATGAATATTTGGTAAATGTTACAGACGAAGAAACAGGGCTGTCAGAATTAATCGAGGCGGCAATTAATTTACCCGATGTTCACGTTAAAAAAGTCGGCGACAGAATTTTATTAACCGGCACTGTAAAAAATCAGTACGAAAGAAATTTGGCAATTCAAACGGCGCGGCTTTACGTCGGCAGCGGCAGTGACAGCAGCTTAAGTTTTGGCAGTACTGTCAATATGGAAATGGAAACTCAAGGCTCCAAAGATACATCTACAACCACGCTTGCTTCAAATAACGAAGTTAAAGACGGCGGCAACGTCATTGATTTATTGCAAATGGTAAATCCTACGCAAATTCGCCTTGAGGCGCAAGTTATTGCTATTCGTCCGGAAGATACGAAAAATTTGGGGATTTTATACACGGGTACAGGCGATTTTGACGCCCCCGGCAAAATTTACGCCGGTGAATCTTATGCAGACGGCGATTTTAGAAATAATCCTTTCAAATGGTTAATAAACAGCCGTTCCAATTTGAATATGAGGCTGGAGGCACTTATTACACAAAACAAAGCAAAAATTTTATCCCGCCCCAGTATCATGACAATGAGCGGCGAACAAGCCACCATTCAAATTGGCGGTAAAATTCCTTATACTGTTTTGGATTCTCTTACCAATATTGCTACCGTAAAATTTAAAAATTACGGTATAATTTTGCAGTTTAAACCTATTCTGGACGCGCAGAATCGTATTGCTACCACAATTCATACAGAGGTCAGCAATATGAGCGGCGAAACTATTAACGGTATGCCTGTTATTTCCACTCGTCGCGCAGATTCTGTTGTTACATTGGAAAACGGCTCCACAATGATTATCGGCGGCTTAATGGATTCTTCAGAAAGAAAAGTTGTTACAAAAGTTCCGCTCCTTAGCAAAATTCCAATTATCGGCGAATTTTTCAAACATACTTCAAAAACCAAAGACAATCAAGAGTTGGTAATTTTGGTTACACCACATATTGTCGAGGACAGCACACACGCCGGAATGACTGACGAAATGCGCGACTATTACCACGAAGGACAGCGCAAGCAAAATAATTTGAATGACGTTGATTTAAACGCACTGCCGCCGCCTTTCACTGAAGAAGATAAAAAATCCAAAAAAAATAAAAAATCTAAAAAATCCAAAGAAAAGCAAGCCGAAGAAAAAAATTCAAATGAAGATTCAAACGTTCAAATATTCGGCGACGCTTTTTGAAAGTGAGGCGAATTTTTTATGGCTGAAGGGCGCAACAGTATTATAATCAGTATTTTCAGTACCAGCTCCGGCAACGGCAAAACTGTTACCGCAATTAATTTGGCGGCAGGCTTGGCAAATGAAGGGTACGCAGTTTGCCTTGTCGATTTAGATTTACAATTCGGCGACGTTACAAATTATTTAAAACTTGAACCCCAATACACAATTACAGATGCGCAGGTTGCACTTGAAAATAAAGACCCAAATTTTGACGTGCGCAAATTTTTAACCACGTACAAACATTCAAACGACAAAGGCAACAGCATTGAATTTTCTGTACTTGCGCGCCCGCCCTTTATTTTCGACGCCTACCGAATTGAAGTTCCGGTTGTCGAATATATTATTAATTCGCTGAAATATTTTGATTTTGTTGTTGTAGATTTAAATGCGGCGTTCAGTGCCTTAAATCTTGCCGTTCTTGACGTCAGCACGATTATTAATTATTTGGGCGTTGTAGATTTTCTGCCGTCAGTCAAAAATTTCAAAATTGGTTACGATACTTTAATTCGTTTTGAGTATGAAGAAAGCAAAATTCGGCTTGTCGAAAACCGCTCCAATTCCCAAAAATTAATCAGCGGTAATGATGTTGAAAGACTTGTAGGCGAAAAATTTTTTCATCGCTTGCCAAACGACTTCCGCTCGGTAAGTCAATCTGTACGCGAAGGTTTACCGCTTATGTTCGCCGCGCCCGATTCCGCACTTGCCAAAAGTTTTGCCGAACTTGCCGAAGAATATACCGGTAAATCTAAAACTGCTCCCCCGCCGGTTATCAAAGAAGAAAAAGGCTTTTTCTCTAAACTGTTTGGTAAATTTTTTAATTGAGGCGGTGAATTTTTTTGAACTACAGGACAATTATTGTTGAAACTAACCGGCGAATTGCTGAAACTATATCTTCAACGCTAAAAAAAGCTCCGGACTTTGAAGTTTTGTCAACTTACGATAACGCCGATTCTGCGCTTGGGCAAAGTCACATTTACAACCCGAATTTATTTTTGATTGACGTTGATAACCCCGACCTTTTGCAAATGTTACCGGCGTTTGTCGATTTATTTCCCAACGCTACAATCCTTGCAACAATGTCAAATTGGAACGCAGATATTGCTTACAAGGCGCAAAAATCTTTGGTTGCAGGTTGCATTATAAAACCTTTCAAGCCGGAAGAAATTATTGATACAATTAATTTGTACGCACGCCGCGGCAAGCCGGAACCTTCCAGAATTATTTCTTTCTTCAGTCCCAAAGGGCGTTCCGGTAGAACAACTTTAGCCGCGCTGTTGGCTCTTGACATTGCAAAAAAAACCAAAGAATCTGTAGCCTTGATTGACGCCGATTTACAATTTGTAGACCTGCCGATTTTCTTTGACATTGAGCCGCGCCATACGATTGTTGACGCTTCGCACGATATAAGACTTTTGACGCCCAATACTTTTGCGCCGTACTTTCACGAAATTACAGATAATCTTTACATTTTATCGAGCCCCGACCGCCCCGAGTACGCCGAACTTGTCGAAACAAAAAGCTTGATTGAAGTTGTGCGAATGGCAGGGCACGTTTTCAGATATTTGTTAATAGATTTGCCCGCCGGCTTCAATCCAATTTCGCTGGAAGTTAGCAATTTCGCAGATACAAATTTTGTTGTTGCAATGATTAATACCGGCTTGGAAATTGAACACATGCGCCGCACTTTGGACATGTTCAGAGAAAGGCGCAAAAAAAATAAAATTGACTACCCGATTTTTACCCGTGTTAATCCCTGCACTGACGAAGAACGCGCCAAACTTGAATTGCAACTCGGTTATCCCGTGTCGGTAATTTTTCCCAACGAATACAATTTGGTTTCGGTTGCAAACAGCGGCAGAATTTTATACGGCTTGCCGAAAGATACAGTGATGATGAAAACGATTGACAGTCTTGCCAACAGAATTATTTCCGGAGGCTTATAAAATGTTACTGATTGCGATTATTTTTGGGATTGGCACCTTTTTTATTTTTCTTTTTTTGGCGATGGCGTCGATAAACAGGCGCAGCTTAGACCTTGCTTACAGAATGCGCCGACACAGTACCGCGCCTATTGTAAAAAAATCTACTGCAGATGATTTGGTTGTTAAGGGGTATCAATTCCTGCAAAAAATTTCTAAGCCGCTCGTCGATATAAATTTTGCACAATCGCTTGAATATAAAATGCGGCAAGCAGGATTACCGCTCCTTGGCGGCGAATATATTGTACTAAACTTTTTGGGGATGATTTTAGCCGGAATTTTGGTTTGGTTTATCACTTTGAATTATATTTTTGCGGGAGGTGTTGCCGCGCTTGTACCCTTGATTTTTTGGGCTATTATTTTAAATTTAAAAAGGCGTCGCTTAAATTCTTTCACTGAACAACTTGGCACGTCTTTAATCACAATTTCAAATGCACTTCGCGCAGGTTACAGCTTCCAACAAACAATCGAAGTTATTTCAAACGAAATGGAGCCGCCTATTGGAGAAGAATTTTCTGAAATGTATCATCAAATTGTTATGGGCGTATCGCTTGAAGAGGTTCTCGAAGACGCCAACAAAAGAATTGCAAGTTCAGATTTTGAATTGGCGGTTACTGCGGTTTTAATTCAGCGTGAAGTTGGCGGCAACCTCGCGCAGATTCTTGACAATATCAGCGCAACTATCATGGAAAGAATCAGAATGCGCCGCGAAATTGAATCTGTAACGGCGCAGGGCAGATTATCGGCAATGGTACTTTTGGGCTTGCCTTTTGCCGCGGGCTTCGGAATGTTCACGCTTATGAGAGAGAATTTTATGATGCTGTTTGAAGACCCAATCGGAAAAATGGCAGTTGTCGCCGCCGTAATTTTTGAAATTGTCGGCTACTTCGTCATAATGAAAATTGTTGACATTGAAGTATAGAAATTTTTAATTGACAAAATTTTGAAAATTGCTACAATATACAAGGATTATGAGTTAGCTTGATAATCTGGGGTAAATCAAAAAAATATTTAAGTTTTGGTTCAAATTAACGATAATCTTTAGGAACGATTAACACTTTCATTCAAGAAAGGGATGGTTACTGTGTTTAAATGGATTTATGAACTTCAAAAAAAGATTCAGGAAAAAATTTCTGAAAAAGGTCAAGGCATGACGGAGTACGCGATCATCCTTGCAGTTGTAGCAGTCGTTGCGGTTGCTGTCTTCTATGGTAGCGGCGATGGTTCAAGCGGTAAACTTGGTGCTACTATTTCTAATGCTTACGACAAAGCTGATAAGCAAATTAATGCTATTGGTCCTAACTCATAATACCTTGTCGGCAGCTCAAATCGATTGCGGCAGTATTGAAACTTAATTAAAGATTTTCGGTTTTTTCCCAAGAAAAAGAGCCTCCTATTTCAAGTAGGGGGCTTTTTTGGTAAGGTGGTGTTTTTTTATGAAACAAAAAGGTCAAGGTATGGTAGAATTTGCAGTAATTTTACCTTTTCTGATTTTTTTAACTTTGTCGATAATTTATACCGGCGCAATGTTTATGGATTATATTCAGTACAACAACGCCGCCCGCGATGCTGCCCGTGATATTTCCCTGAAACAATCGAAATATTCCCGAACAATCGTTGCCAACAATATCAATAACAATGCTGATTCTTACAAAGAATACGCCGCGCCGGTAACAGGTCTTTTTACCCCGACAATGCACGCCGATTTTGTAGATGTCGACGGCAATACTGTGCCTGAAGAGTCAGCTCAAGATGTGAAAGTTACAATAACTTTAATCCCCATAGAATTTAATGAGCCGTTTAAAACTTTTATGTTTTTGCCGGAAATACCGATTGTCTACAAAATGAAAATCGAAAAATAACGGGGGTAAAAAATGGCAAGATCATTATCATTGTTGGAGCGATTGGGCAATACCCGCGAAACTCCAAAGGTTGAAGAAAAAAAACCGGTAGTCGAAGAAAAAGCCGCGCCGGTTTATCACAGCCGCCTGAAAGCTGCAACCGAATTTGAACAACCGCTTGAGGCGTCAGCATTTTCTGGGCGTCATACCGCGCTGAATAATGTTGAAAACCAAATGCAAAATTTAAAAATGGCGGTACACAGGCGAATTGTTGACGAAATGACGCCGGAAGAACAGGCTTTAATTGCGCAGGGCGAGCCAGTACGCGACCAAATTAAAACGATTATTTCAGCGTACACCGACAGGGAAGTTTCAGAAAATACCACGGCAAATTTGACGCGCGGCGAACGTTTCCAACTTATCGATGATATTTGCGACGAACTTTTGGGGCTCGGTCCATTGGAGCCTTTGCTGAAAGACGAAAAAATTACAGAAATAATGATTAACGGTCCAAAAGATATTTTCGTTGAGCAAAAAGGTAAATTAATGCTGACTGATACGCACTTTCACGACGAAGCGCACTTGATGAGTATCATTGAAAGAATTTTAACGCCACTTGGACGCCGCGTTGATGAATCTTCGCCGCTGGTTGACGCCCGCCTTGCAGACGGTTCCCGCGTCAATATAATTATCCCGCCGTTGTCTTTGGTCGGTCCCGCCGTTACAATTCGTAAATTTTCAAAAAAGGCTTTAAGCGTCAAAGATTTAGTTAATTTCGGTACATTAAGTAACAGCATGGCAAGATTTTTGGAAGCGTGCGTTAAGGCTCGGCTAAATATTTTGGTTAGCGGCGGTACAGGCTCCGGCAAAACTACAACGCTAAATGTTTTATCGTCATTTATTCCGGCAACTGACAGAATCGTAACCATTGAAGACGCGGCAGAATTGAGACTGCAACAGCGGCACGTTGTAACTTTGGAGGCGCGCCCGGCTAACTTGGAAGGCAAAGGCGCAATTACAATTCGTGATTTGGTTAGAAATGCCTTGCGTATGCGCCCTGACAGAATTATTGTCGGTGAATGTCGCGCAGGCGAGGCGTTGGATATGTTACAGGCAATGAATACCGGGCACGACGGATCTTTGACAACCGCGCACGCAAATACCCCGCGTGATGTTCTTTCAAGACTTGAAACAATGGTTTTAATGGCGGGTATGGAATTACCCGTTCGCGCAGTTCGCACTCAAGTTTCATCGGCGATTGATTTAATTCTTCAACAGTCAAGAATTCGCGACGGCTCCAGAAAAATCACGCACATTACCGAAGTACAAGGAATGGAAGGCGACACAATTATTTTGCAGGATTTGTATAAATATGTTCAAGATTACATTGATGAAAACGGAAAATCTGTAGGACACTATGAAGGCTCCGGCTTGCAACCGCTTTTTATGGATAAGTTCAGAATGAATGGCGTTGATATGCCGGATTTGAATGATTAGTTGCTTAAAAGCCGGGGAAAAATTCCTCGGCTGATTTTTTTTTGAGGAGTGATAAAATTGGTATTTGCACTTGCACTTGTCGGCAGTATTTTTTGGGCGGCGATAATGTACGCTGTTTTTTATGCCCGCCAAACTCCCGAAGCAAAAGTTAGAAAAAGAATTATGGCAATGATTGAAAGTGCAGAAAGTGAGCGCGCCCGTTTAAAACGCGTCAGGAACGCCTACAAGCCACCAGAAAAGCCGGACGTAGCCTCTCGCAGGTCTTTCTATAGGCGAATCGTAAAACCCGCTCTAGACGCCCTGGAAGCGTTTCTACACAGTCTTACTCCTCACGCAATTATTGGAATGTTGGAAAATAAAATTTTTCGCGCAGGCAAACAAAATATTTGGACAGTTCAAAGATTGGCGGCTTTTTGGGTATTATCTGTAATATTTTTTACTTTTGTTGGATTTGTTATCGCCACGCAGACAGATTATTTTGTTACGCAGAAATTTTTAATCGTAATTGCGGGCGGAGCGTTCGGCGCGTACTTCCCTTTTCTTATGCTGAATCGACAGATAAAAAATCGACAAAAATTATTGCGCCGTCAACTGCCGGAATTTTTGGATTTATTATGTGTAAGTGTACAGGCGGGACTTTCATTTGATGGCGCGGTTGCAAAAATTACAGGGCGAATGAAGGGCGAACTTTCGGAAGAATTTAGAAGAATGCAGGACGATATAAAATTTGGAATGGTAAAAGCCTACGCGCTAAATCAAATGGCGAAACGTTGCGATATTGAAGAAATTTACCTGTTCACAACTTCAGTAATACAAGCCGAAAAATTGGGTACGAGTATGTCACAAACTTTGGAAACGCAGGCAGAAAATATCAGGGAACGCCGCCGCCAATATATCCGCGCAGAGGCGTTAAAAGCTCCCGTCAAAATGATTTTTCCAATGGTTATGTTTATTTTCCCGTCGATTTTCATTGTGCTGTTAATGCCGTCAATTTTGATAATGATAAAAAATTTCGGCGTAATGGATTAAAAAAAGCGTCTCCGCCAATTTCGGCAGGGACGCCAATTTTTTTTTGCGCTAAATTTTAACCGTTTGTAGTCATTAAAATGTGTACAGATTCATCTTCCGGTCTGTAGGGGTTATTCGGGTCAAAGAATGTATCTTTCAATTCTTCAATGTTGAAAATGCTGTACTTACTGCCGGTTGGAAGTGTTGCCTCAACTTCAGCGGCTGTAGCGTCATTGAATTGCACTTCGCCGCGCACGCTCCTTTGATTTTCGGGGATTGTTTCATCGTCGCCGTACTCTGAATTGTATTCTGTTTTCACGTACATTTTAAAAGGAATGATATTGCCGTTAGAATCTTTAAGGCGTTGATTGTACATATTTTTATTTGTGTATTTCCCGTGATCTATTTCGATAAAACCTGCTTCAGCTGAAGTTTTTAAAGTTTTGTAAGACTTTGCTACAACGAAACCTTTAAATTTGTGTCCATTGTGAACGATAACAACGGGGCTGTTTGGCGCGTAAATTACGCCGCAGAAATCAGCATTAAGATTTAAAATAATCGGCTTAGACATTCTGTACTGCGTGCGAACTGTCGGGCGTTGCAAGCCGTTATAATCTAAAGGTATGCCGTCATTTTTTTCTTTTTGAAGTAAGAAAAGATTATCTGCATTTGTTTCCGGTCCTTCGTAGAAGAAAATAATCGGGCGGTAAATTATTTGTTCATCGGTATGATATTTTTCCGGCGCGGTTATTGGAATTGGGCAACCGTTATTGTCGTCTTCCATCCAATTTGATTCATTTATACTGATAATAATTTGGTGAACAGTATCAAGGGTAGATTGTCTTTGAGTGGGACCCAAGTATGACCACATTGGTTCACTTTCAATTCTTGCCCACAAAGGGGAATAGTAGTAATTTCCGTTGTCATTTTCTTTGCCGTCTTTATCTACTTTTTTGGCAATGGAAGGAAAAGCTTCATAAAAATTAATAAAGCCGTGTACCCTTGTATTGGCTGTAAAATCGGTCTTTGGTTTTGAATTCCATTTGTATAACATTGTTACATCTTCAGGCACTTTATAGCCAATATCCCAATCTGCAACGCTGTAATCCCATTTATTTCTCCAATCAAAGCCGAAATCTTGCGCCCAGTCCAAATTTATTGATTCAACTTTTTGCCATTCATATTGATTACCACCGTTTGCCGGAGTAGCAAATGCTGAACCATAAGCTTTATATGCTTGATTTGTTCCGAGGTTTTTTTGAGTAACCAAAACGTCTACAGGTGCTCTTCTAAATTCATCTCCTGAAGTGTAATAAATTGCTTTATTTGGCTCTTTGTAATGGTTCCATTGTCCGGTAAACAAAGTTTCTTGCCCGCTTGAGTTTTGATACTCCAAACGTTTAGTGTCATATTCCCATACGGTTTGCCCGTTTTCAACTTTGGTTTTATTTATATCTTGATAACGATTTTGAACTTCCCAGTTGCCGGTTATAACATTTTTAACTTTCAATTTTTCCAGCGGGGCGATAATACTTTGGCTTACCTTTGCAATGGCTTTGACGTGAAGCGACATTTCGCCAAAATTATTTAAAATGCTGAATAAGTGTTGCACTTGTCCGCGCAATTCAACTTCATAGTACATTGGGTACAGAAAATAATTTTGAGCGGTTGAATTTGTTGCACTTGATAATTTGGAATTTCTGTAAGAATGACGCTCAAAAAAATTTGTTTCGTTTCTGAAAGGTACGTAGGTAAAATTTTTTTCGGCGTAGGCTAAAGCAACGGTATCGCCTTTAGCGTCTTTGGCTATTGGAATTTCCGAATAACCGCTCGGCACTTTATTAACGAAGTCATAAGATAAAACTGTATTTGCGTCAGCTTCAGAAAGTATTTCATTTACACCGGCTAAAACTGCGGCGTCGGCGGCGTTTTGCAGCCGTGATTGATTTAAAAACCACCAGCCAAATTCTATAACTGCGGCAACGAACATAAAAAGCGTAGGCAAGGCTATTGCAAAGAAAACCATAGATTGCCCTTTTTGAATTTTATTTTTGAAAAATTTTTTCAACATTTCGGCTCACCTCCAAAAAAACAATGACTATATTTAAAACTTTCGTAAATTTTAGCGCAGGGATTAAGCGTTGTCAATTTTGCCCTGCGCGAAGGTAAACAAAAAAGCCGCCGAGCATTTCGACGGCTGAAATTTATCTTCTGTAAATATCTTCAGTGTTAATGCGAAATTCCATCATAGGCGATTGATTAAGTTGTAAATATTTTTGATTTTGTTGCTGAAATTGCGGTTGTGGTTGAGGTTGTGGAATTGGCGGGCGTTGCGCTTGCAGCTGTTGAACTTGCGCTTGCAGTTGGCGAATTGCATTTTGTTGTTGGATAATTTGAAAATTAAAAATATTCATTCTGCCAAAAAGAAAAGCGGCAAGCGCGGTTTTATCAGATATTTTTTCAAGTTCTTGTTTTACAATTTCATTAAGTTGATAAGCCGGAACTTGTGAATAAATTTTTATTAAATAATTTGCAAACTCACGCACGACTGTTTCAAGTGCAATATATTTTAAATCCGGGTGTTGCTTGAAAAAATCCTGTTTACTCAAAAAATTATTTAAATAATTAAAGCCGTTGGCAAAAGCCGAGCTCCATTTTTGTACCGCACTTGAAACGGTTTCTTGTCTGTGAAAAGTTGAATCGTCGTGTATGCGATAAGTATAAAAAATATTTGGTATACGAACATATTTTATATCTGAACAAATTAAACAGCAAGTAAAAATTGTATCTCCTACGTTCAAGATAGACAAATCATTTTCCAAAATTACTTCACGTCTAATAAATTTAGTCCAAATGCTCCAAGTAAATTGTAATTGATAAAGAGCCCTCACTCTTTGAGCAATATCGCTATCAGCAAGTGTAGGTTGAGTTACTTGGTTATTTATTGGCAGACCGGCAATTTTTAATGAATTTTTATCAAAAACATTTCCATTAACAGGAGTTTGATACCATTTTTCACAAGAAACCACATCAGCTTGAAAATTTTTTGCGGCAGTATAAAGTTCGTCCAGTGCAGTTTTAGAAATTATGTCATCGCTGTCAACAAAAAGTAAATATTCGCCACGTGAAAATTTTAATCCCATATTTCTGGGAGTTCCTGCGCCGCCGGAATTAATTTTTAAGCGCACAAGCTGAAGTTTATCATTAAATTTTTGAATGTAACTTTCAACAACCGCCGCGCTGTTATCTGTACTGCAATCGTCAACTACAATAACTTCGTAATCGTCAAAAGTTTGAGCCAAAATGCTGTCCAAACATTCGCCGATATATTTTTCTGCGTTGTACATTGGAATGACAACAGAAATAGCGGGAATAGTTTTCTTTGACAAATTTAAACTTCCTTTCAAAAAATATTTCTGCGCTAATTTATCACAAGTTGAAAATTAAAGCAACAAAAAAACCGCCGAAATTTCGACGGCTGAAAAAAATTTTAAGGTGATTTACAGATTATGCTTTTTTGGAGTTTCTAAGTTCTTGAAGTTTTGGTCCCATGATACGCTTGTAAGCTTCGACGCCCGGCTGATTGAATGCATCGACGTTTGAAAGTTCGCCCTCGTAGGCAACGGACATAGCCAACATATACATTAATTCGCCGAGATGATATTCATTGAGTTCGGGAAGAGTAAAG
>JAFSZS010000204.1 GCA_017455645.1 Selenomonadaceae bacterium
TTGTTGTGGACATCCTGTTTGGGACATCGGCGGCACTCATCGCATTTATCAAATGTTCCCGCATTTTTCCGACGACATCACCCACAAACTTTTTGAACTTCAAGGAATAACTTTAGCCGACCTTTACTTCAAAATGATCGGCTTTACCGTTGACGAAGCGGATCGTTGCTGGCAAAAGTATTTCGACGAATATTTCAAAGATTATTCCGCGCAGGAGAAAATTTATTTGGCAGATACTGCGAAAGTTTATGGCATATTTGCGGTACTGTGGTTTGCCCTTGAACGTTGCCACTTTGTGAAAGATGAGCCGGAAAGACTTCAGCTGAAAATCGACGCCGCGCGATATTTCTTGAAGGAAATGCAAGCGGTTGACACTTCCCACTTGATTAAAGCTTTTGAGGTATGGAAATGAAAACTTTTATTGAACAGATTGAAAGAAATTCCTTGACTTTCGCGAATCGCTTAGCGGTTGCGCTTGACTGCAAAGACGAAGTTTTGACTTACGGCGAACTTTGGAATTTGGCGGGCAAAGTTTATTCTTACTTGAAAAGTCACAATATCGGTAAAGAAGATTTTGTTTTGATAAAATTGCCGCGCAGTCCGAAAATTATCGTTGCGCTTATCGGAATTTGGCGTGCAGGTGCGGCGGGTACAATTACTGAAAATGGTTATCCTGCCGAGCGCGTCAACTACATTAAAAAAGACTGCAACGCAAAAATTGTTATCGATGAAAAAATTTACAATGAAATTTTGAATTGCGAATCGCTCAACGGCTTTGAAAAAACTGATCCGCACGACGCTTGCTTTGCCGTGTACACATCTGGTACTACGGGCAATCCCAAAGGCGCACTTCATGAATACGGCAAATTGGAACTTTGCGTTAATGCCGCCAATGTTCATATAAATTCGGAAATATGCAACTGCGCCGTAAATATCCCTCTGAATTTTGTTGCTTTTCTTTTGTTGGCAGTGCCGAATCTTTATGCTGGATTTACAACTTACATTGTTTCCTACGAATTGGTCAAAAATATTTCTAAGCTCAAAGATTTTTTTGAACGTGATGAAATAACCGAAACTTTTATGACGCCTTCAATATTGAAAATTTATACAAGGGATACCATACCCGTTTCGATAAAAAGATTTTTTGTCGGCGGCGAGCTTGTCAGCAATTTGTATCTTGACGGCGTTAAACTGATTAATCGTTACAGCACCAGCGAAACAGCATTTTTGATTGCGGAATTTTGTATTGATAAAGCCTACAACAAAACTCCTGTCGGAAAAAATAATTTTGGGCTGGAAATTTTGATTTTGAATGAAGCCGGTCAAAAGTTACCGAACGGCGAACAAGGAGAAATTTGCATTGAAAATAAATTCTTCAGAGGATATATCAATCTTCCTGAACAAACTGAAAAAGTTTTTCGCGGCGGAATTTTTCATACGGGCGATTTAGGTTACAAAGACGACGACGGCAATTTAATTATCAGCGGTCGCGCAGATGATATGATTAAAATTAACGGCAACCGCGTTGAACCGGGCGAAATTGAAATTATTGCAAAAGAAATTCTCGGCGTGAACAATATCATTGCGAAGGGTTTTGTTAGCGAAGGCACGGCATTTGTAACGTTGTACGGCTTAACTGATGAAATTGGTGATAAATTCAACGCTGAAAATATTCCCGTACTGCGCGAAAAACTTTCAAAACATCTGCCAGAATATATGATACCGACTTACTACTTGACGCTTGAAAAATTCCCGCTCAATGCATACGGAAAAGTTAGTCGCAAACTTTTTCCCGCGCCGAATGTTAAACCTCAACAAATTGAATACTTGCCGCCCGTCACGGAGACCGAAAAAATTATTTGTCAAAAAATGGCTGAAAATTTAAACGTCAAGAAAAAATTTTCTCCCGCGCAGGTGAAAGAAAAAATTTTCCCTGCGATAAATGACGCCTACCAAAATTATTTGCAAACTGGTACAATTCGCTCAATGTACAGTTCATTTTTTGCCGCTGACGAAGACGCGATTAAAAAAATTTCCCATAGTCTTTGTGTCGAAATTACTTTGCGTGAAAAAATAAATTCTGCGCAACTTCAAGCCGCCGTTGATAAAGCCGTTGAAATTTGCCCGTATGCCACCTTCGATATTTCAAAGCGTGATGGAATTGTTTACTTTCACAAAAATAATTTGCCGCTCGTCGTCCACAAGGCGGGAACGCTTGAAAATTTTGGCACGGCTGAAAATAATCGTCATTATGTCGCGATAAGTTACGAAAACTCTAAAATTATTTTCAACATCAGCCATATTTTAACGGACGGTTTTGGAACAGCTTGTTTCATTCAAGCTGTTATTGATTTTTATTTCGGCAAGGAAAAAGCTTTTTACGAAGGCGCAGATAAAGTTGACTTCGTAGCGGATCTAATGGCGCAGGAATTACCTTTGCCCGCTGATTACGTGCCGAAAAGTTACGCGGTTGAAAATCATTTTGTGCCGCCTGAAATAAATTCTTTGGATAACGGCAAGACTTACGAAAATTTTATTGAGATGCCCACAAAAAAATTTAGGGCTTTCTGTAAAAAATATCGCGTTTCCGCGCAGATTGGCATATCTATTTTGTTGGCGCGGGCAGTTCAAATGGCGCACCCAGATAACGATAAAATTATAAGCGTTCGCGGTCCCGTCAATACGCGAACTCCCTTGCACGTACCAAATACTTTTCAAAATGCAAGCATTCCGCACATTTTCTTGAACTTTGAGCCGCATTATTTAAACAGCAATTTGACGGCAAAGGATTTGGAAAATATTAAAAAAGATTTTTCCGATCAATATTCCTACGAAAATTTAGCGGCAGCCACAAACTGGACGAAAAAATTTTTCAGCATAAAAAATCCTGCCGAACGCGCCGAAATGGCTAAAGTTTACAAAAAGCAGACGGATATTTTTACAAGCTACATGGGAAATAGTTTCGCTGAAGATGTAGCTGAACACGTCGAATCACTTAGACAAAAA
>JAFSZS010000205.1 GCA_017455645.1 Selenomonadaceae bacterium
CCATTTCCATTACAGAAATTTCTTCGGTTCGAGCTCTACTTTTCGGCGCGGATTAAGCAGCTTATTTTCTTCGCCCGCAAATTGTTTCCAACTCCACGCCTTTCCTTGTTCCAATTACCCTATCTTTTCATTTAGCCTTAGGTTTCAACTATGAGCCTGCAAGCTTGATAACGCCTGTAACGTTATAAGGCTTTTCGTAGCGATTATTCCTATTCAACCTCACTTGCCCCGCCGTAGCGGTATATTCATTTCTAAATATTCTATGTTTAGACCCGTACATTCGCTGATTCGTCAGTTGCGCCTTGCAACATTCTAACCTTAGCTAATTTATAGACTTCGGAGTATCAAAGAGGGCGTTTCTAGTTCGCTTTACGCGCAGTGGCTTTTTCACTACTGAACAAGTCGCACCATTGAAATTCTTCGTGGTAAAGAATAATGAAATTGGATATTTCCATGATATTCTGCGCGAATTGTATAGCCCGGACGATCTGCAATAAGTTTTCGGTTTCCTTGTTCGCCGCTTAAATTTGCTCTACTCCAAGTATGTGAAAAATTTTTATCTTCTTCTTTATTTTCTAAATCGTGCAAAGCAATTTTGGTAGTAATAGGAACAGACTCTAAAAGCGCGGGCGGCTCAAATAAATTCATATCTTCTTTAGTACCCACAATAAAAACTCTTTCTCTTGTTTGAGGTACTCCATAATTTTCTGCACGATAAAGTTGATACTGAAAATTATAATTGAGGGCTTTAAAATCTTCGAGTATCTTTTTTTAGCGAACTCATTTTTTTTAGAAGAAATCCGCCGACATTTTCCACTACAAAAATTTTCGGCTTAACTAATGTAACCGCCTCAACAATGTATTTATAAAGGTTGCTCCTTTTCCCGGCAAGTCCAAGCATTTTGCCATTTATTGATATGTCTTGACACGGAAAACCGCCTATAATTATGTCAGCATTTTTTGGAAGTTCCGAAATTTTATCTTTTATATCGCCTTCAATTATATGATTACCAAAATTTTTACGATAAGTTTTACAAGCAACAGGATTTAATTCATTTGCCCAGATAATTTTAAAGCCGGTTTTTTTGTAATCTTTCCCCAAAAAATTAAATCCGCCAATAAAGCCTAAATCCATTCCACTACAACCTGAAAAGATTGATATGACTTCATAGTTTTCTGAAATTGTGACTTTGAAAGCTCCTTTCATATTTTGATTAAACACATTCAATTTGGACGTGATAAATTGAGGATACATTTAAGCGAGCATTTTACCTATCCAAAACTTTTGCGCTTTGTGCTGCCGTCAATCGCAATGGTAATTTTTACATCGCTGTACAATATTGTAGACGGGCTTTTTGTTTCAAGATTTGTAGGAAAAGTTTCATTTGCGGCGGTGAATTTAGATTTTCCAATTTTTATGATACTGGGCGCGTTCGGCGGAATGATAGGCACGGGCGGCGCGGCGATAGTAGGCAAAACTTTGGGCGAAGGCAACGGCGATAAAGCCAACAAAATTTTTTCAATGCTGATATATTCAATGTTGACGATAGGCGCGGTATTTGCGGCGGCGGGATTTTTGGTACTGCCGGAAATTTTAAAAATGCTGGGCGCGGCGGGCGATTTATTAAATTACGGCGTTTTGTACGGGCGAATAATTTTAATTGCGTTGCCGTTTTTCATTGTGGAATTTGCATTTCAATCTTTTTTCGTGACGGCAGAAAAGCCGCAGCTCGGCTTGTACGTAACGGTAATTGGCGGCGTAACAAATATTTTGGCGGACGCGCTTTTTATAGTTGTATTTGGCTGGGGCTTGACGGGCGCGGCGGTTGCAACGGTTTTAAGTCAAACAATTTGCGTTGCGATAGAAATTTTTTACTTTGCCCGCGAAAATGACAGTCTCCTAAACTTGACGCTGAAAACAAATTTTGACGTTGGAATATTTTTAAAATCCTGCGCGAACGGCTCGTCGGAAATGGTAAATACTTCGGCAATGTCGATAGTTGCGATGCTGTACAATTTTCAGCTGATAAAATATTTGGGCGAAAACGGCGTGGCGGCTTACGGCGTGATTGAGTACGTAGGTTTTATATTTGCGGCGATATTTTTTGGCTACGAATTGGGAGTATCGCCGGCGGTAAGTTTCCAATTTGGGGCGAAAGGTTACGACGAACTGAAAAATTTATTGCGCAAAAGTTTAACGCTTGTAGGAATTGCGGGCGTTTCAATGTTTGCCCTCGCGCAGATTTTAGCCGTGCCCTTTGCAAATATTTTTGTCGGCTATGACAGAGAACTTTTTGAATTGACAGTGCACGCCTTCAGAATACAGGCAATTTCATTTTTGTTTTTGGGATTTGCAAGTTTCGGCTCGGCTTTTTTTACCGCGCTGAATAACGGCGTTTTGTCGGCGGTAATTTCTTTTGTGCGCACATTTATTTTTGAAATTGGTTGTGTACTGTTACTGCCGCTGATTTTCGGCGTGGACGGTATTTGGTATTCAATAATTGTTGCTGAAATTGCGGCTTGTATTTTGACATTTATAATTTTGTACAGGTACAGAAAAAAATATCGCTATGCATAAAAAAACTACAACGCAGATAAAAAAGGCGCGCAAGGACGCGCGCCGCCCGCGCAAATCACAGGATGTGATTTCAGCGGGCAGTTTCTTTCTTTTGCTAAGCTTTTATTTCTTTGCACCAAAGAAAGAAAAGCGTTTAAATTATAAAAAAACAAAATTATAAAATTAATCAAGCTGATAAAATCAAAAATCTGCAAAAAAAAAACGGGCAAAACGCCCGCGCCAAATTTGAAAAAATTTTTACCAGTGATTTACAACGTAGCGGTAAATATTCCACGCGACCGGCGATTGTTCGGGATTGGCAAAGCCTCTGTAGCCTTCAGAATTTTTGTAATAGGGGCTGCCGTTCACGGGATAAAAATAATAGTCCAGATAGTCATAACCTGCGCGAACTCTGCAGTTGAAAGAATACGGGCGGACGCGCTTAATCACAATGGTTTCTGTCAAAAGATAAACGTTGGAGCCGTCGTCATAATTTCCAACATAAACCGCTTCTGCGTTTGCTTGATTTTGTGCGCCTGTTAAAATTATCGCAACCGCCAATACAAGCATACAAGAAATTTTTTTAATCATCGTGAACCCCTCCTTGAAAGTTTTGCTAATCTTACCACGCCTAAATTAAAATTGCATAAAAAATTTTGTCTTCTGGAAATTTTATTTCAAACGGGTATAATTTACCAAAAATTTAAACGCGGAGGGCTTGCAATGAAAAAAATTTTTGAGCCGGTAGAAATGAAAAATTTGCAATTAAAAAATCGCCTGATACGCTCGGCAACTTGGGAAGGTATCGCAGATTCAGACGGTTGCATTGACGAAAAAACTTACAAAATTTATTCCGAACTTGCAAAGGGCGGCGTTGGAGCGATTATCACCGGCTTTACAAGCGTTGCGATTGAAGATTTTTATTTTGGCGGAATGATGCGCCTTTCTGACGACAGATTAATTCCGCAGTACCAAAAACTTACAGAAATTGTACACGCCGAAAATTGCCCGATAATTTCGCAGTTGGCGTTGGGCGCGTACTACAGAAAATTTGACGAAATTGACACAAACGAACTTGAACCGGCTGAAGTCGGGGTTGTAATTCGGAAATTTATTGACGCGGCTAAACGCGCAGAAGCGGCAGGATTCGACGGCGTACAAATTCACGCGGCGCACTTTTTCTTTTTGAGCAAATTTATCAGCCCGCTGTTCAATCAACGCGGCGATAATTACGGCGGCAACACCGAAAACCGCACAAGGATTTTGTTTGAAATTCTGCAAGGGATTAAAAATAATTGCCCAAAACTTCACGTCACGATAAAAATAAATTGCAGTGATTTTGCAAGCGGCGGACTCAATGAATTTGAAAGTTTCGCAATTTGTAAAAGTTTGGCGACGGCGGGGATTGATTCAATCGAAGTTAGCGGTAACGGTACTTCAATTCGCGGCATTCGCGCAGGAGTCAACGAAGGATATTTTTCAGAATTTGCGGCGCGGCTTGCCAATGAAATTAAAATTCCTGTAATTTGCGTCGGCGGCTGGCGCAGTAAAAATGTTATGGAAAAAATTTTAAATGAAACGAAAATTGCGGCGTTGTCTCTTTCAAGACCGCTGATCTGCGAGCCGGATTTTCCAAAAAAATTACAGCGCGGCGAAACTGAAATTTCAAAATGTATATCCTGCAACGCTTGCTATTCTACGCCCGCGCACCGTTGTATTTTCAGAAAATAAATTTCATAGGAAGTTTAAACTGCCTTCTTGAAAAAATAAATTTCCAAAATTATAATTTTTTTTAGGAGTTGATTTTATGGTACGTCATATTTTTATTGGCACATTTAAAGACGGCGTAAGCGACGAAATGAAGAAAAAGGAACTTGCCAACTTGAGAGAAATTAAAGAAATTTTTGCAGATTATACCGCGGCGCAATTTGAATTTTAAAAAGTTATTGCGACTGTTAATAATTTTTTGCGAGTTGGAATTTGTTTCCAACTTTTTTTATTTGGCAATGGAGTTGAGAAAATGCAAGAAATTTTTTTACCGACTGAACGCGGCACGGTTTTAAACGGCGTACTTTTCGACGCTGAAAATGCTGATACGGTTGTTATTGCAATAACGGGGATTCACGGCAATTTTTACAGTAACCCGTTTTATTACAACATTGGCGACACTTTGAACGCGGGCGGGATTGATTTTATTTACGCGCAGACTAACGACGCCTTCAGCGAAATTGAAACTTACAACGTTAAAAGCGTCGAAAAAGAAATTTGCGGCTCGTGGAATGAAAGATTTTCCTATACTGATGAAGATATTGCCGCGTATTTGAAATTTGCCGCCGAAAAATATAAGCATATAATTTTGGCGGGTCATTCGCTCGGCGCAAATAAAGTTATTCATTACCTTTCAAGCCACCACGATAAAAATTTGCCGGAACATTTTATGTTGTTGAGTCCTGCGAATATAACTTATAAGACAAAAGGCGTTACCGCGCAGGAACGGGAAATTATTCAAAAATATGTTCGTTACGGCAAGGGCGATAAAGTTTTGCCGTTTTACTTTATGGGCTGGGTAATTTGCACGGCAAACACTGCGGCGGATTGGCTTTCTGAAACTTTGAATAATGTACACGTCGGCGACGGCGATTTTTCACAGGCTGAAAAAATTAGTCACACGGGCGCACTTGTCATTGGCACTTACGATAATTTCACTTGCGGCAACCCGTCAGAATTTCTTAAAAATATCAATAATCACATTCCTACCGCGCAGGAAAATAAATTGATTTTTATCGAAAAGACGGGACACACCTACCAACAAAAGGAGCAAGAAATTGCTGATATTGTTTTAAAGCTTGTCAAAGATTGGAAATGAAATTATACTTGCGGCGGTGATACTATGAAAAAAATTTTAATCAGCCGCCGAAAAGGCGAAACTCAAGCCGCTGTTTTGAAGGACGGCGAATTTGAAAGTTACTTTGTGGAGCGGGATAATGAGCCGCCAAAATTTGTAGGCAGTATTTTTTTCGCGCAGGTTGAAAAAATTTTAACCGGTATGCAAGCGGCGTTTGTCGATATTGGCAGGGAACAAAACGCCTTTATGCAATTTCAAAATAAAAATCTGCGCGAGGGCGAAAAAATTTTGGTGCAGATTGAAAAGGACGCCGAACATTACAAGGCGGCGCGTGCAACTTTTGAAATTTCTTTACCTTCAAGGAAAATAATTCTGTTGCCGACTGCAAACAAAATTCACGTTTCAAAAAAAATTTCCGACACTGAAAAACTTAGGCTTAAAAATTTGGTAAAAAAATTTCTGCCTGAAAATATCGGCGTGATAATTCGCACGGCGGCTGAAAATTGTACTGCCGAAGAATTAAAAACTGAAATTGACGAATTTTTGAAACTTTGGCAGGAGATTTTGACTGTTTCCCAAAATAAAAAAAAGCCGTCCCTGATTTACGGCGAAGACTTGATTAAAAAAATTGTGCGCGAAGATTTTTTTGACTGCGAAATTTTTATTACAGACAATCTGAAAATTTTTAGGCGCGTTGAAGAATTGGCGGGCGAATCTGAAAAAATTCAATTCTACGAGGGCGAGGAACTTTTAAAAAATTTTGGTGTCGATACCGAAATTAAAAATCTGCAACTGAAAGAATTACCATTGCCGAGCGGCGGCTTCATCGTCATTGAAAAAACCGAGGCTTTAACAGTTGTTGACGTGAATACCGGCAGCGCGAAAAATATTTATCAAACTAATCTTGAGGCGGCGGCGTTGCTTATGAAACAAATTCGCCTGCGCAATATCGGTGGCATTGTCATTGCTGATTTTATCAATATGAAAACTGACACCGACAAAAAAAATCTGCTTGAATACCTTAAAACACTCGCGCAGATTGACAGGGGCAAAACTTTTATAGTTGATATGACGCCGCTGGGACTTGTCGAAATTACGCGGCAACCTTACTAAATAAACAAAAATAAAACCGCGCCGCAAAATAAAACAATGCTGAAAGTGCGCAGGGTATTTTGAACGGCGGCTGAATGTTTACCGAACAATCCGCTGACCGGCGAGCCCAAAAAATGTACGAACAACGATAACGCCAAAAAGAATAGCGGCTTGTCGAAATTTACAAAGGCGTAAATCAACATTACAACCGAAACTACAACGCCAACTTTTTCTGCGTGCGACATTTTGCGCGGCTGTTCAACTTTCGGCGGCTCCGAAATTGGCGGGGGCTTTTTTTCTTCTTCGCGTTCAGCTTCCCAGCGTTGCATTGCTTTACTGCGATAAATAGATTTTTTTTGCGGCTTTTCAGTTGGAATTTCGGCAGGCTTTTCGTCAAAGAAATCATTATCAGCCTCTTTGAAAATTCGCTCCTCAAGTTTTTCGTCAACTTTCACTTCGACGGGCGGTGGTACAATTTCTTCAACTTCGATAACCGGTTCAACCTGCGCGACGGGAACTTTTTCGACTTCGACAGATTTTTCAAGTGTTACGGTTTTTTGAAAAATTTCTTCCTGCGGTTGCGTGCGCTCCATAATTTTTCGCTCGGTAATTTCTACGTTCAAAGCGTCGGTAAATTCATTGCGCAGGGGCGATTTTTTTTTGCGTCTGCTCATTGGATTATAAAACCTTTTTAACGTTTTTGATAAGTTGCGGCAGGTACGGATAAAATTTATCGCCGGGGCAGGAAGTATCATTCAAATCACGATGCCCAAAAATTGTACAATCGCTCGGCTTAATTTTGTAATTTTTGCAAAGTGCGGCGGTAAGTTGCTCGACTGCAAACGCCTGTTCAAACGGCGGATAAGCCAAATTATAATTGCCCGTCATACAAATTCCGACAGTATATTTGTTATTTTGGTAGGCGTGCGCTCCAACATATTTTAACGGGCGCGCCTGCTCTATGAAGCCGTCCTTGTGTACAACAAAATGATAACCGATACCTGCCCAACCGTTACCTAAGTGCATATCGTGAATTGAGGGAACGTCAATATCAACATCTTTACTCAAGCCGGCGTGATGAATGACAACCGCGCCTGTACCTTCCCTAACGTCCATATCGCTTGTAAAATCTAAATTAACTTTGCCAATTTCCAACTCGTCCAATGTTTTAAAGTCAACAAGCGGCGGCATTTCAAATTCTTTGCTTTTTTTAGATTTTTTCTTTTTATCTTTGTCTTTATCTTTGCGGGCGGCTTCTGCAAAATCCGGAAATAATCCGAAAGTAGCGGTTGCCGCCAAAATTTTTGCTGTCATACTCAAAAAATTCCTTCTGTTAAATTTTTTCTCAAAATCATTTTCCACTTAAAAACACCACCTTTTCAGGATTATATCAGAATGAAAAACTTAATACAATCGACTAAACAAAAAAACAATGCTATAATCCCGCGCGGGAGGTTTTAAATTTGGAAAAAAGAAATTTGGTACGCGGATTCTGGACGCTTTTTAAATCGTATTGGACTTCGGAGGAAAAATGGAAGGCACGGGGGCTTTTGGCGTTTGTCATTGGATTAAATTTGGCAATGGTCTGGCTCCTCGTTCAAATAAATACTTGGTACAACGAATTTTATAACGCCCTGCAAGAATATCAATCTGATTTATTTTGGCCATTGGTCGGGCAATTTTCGGGGCTTGCGTTTGTCTACATAATCATTGCGGTTTACGCGGTTTACCTGCGGCAACTTTTGGAAATTCGCTGGCGCACGTGGATGACGCGGCAATATTTAAATTCGTGGATGAGCGGGCAAACTTATTACCACTTGCAGGGCGGAACCGATAACCCGGATCAACGTATTTCTGAAGATATAAATTCTTTCGTAAGTACCACGCTGCAATTAATTATAGGCTTTTTGCGGCAACTTACAACTTTGGCGGCGTTCAGTGTTGTACTTTGGGAATTGTCGGGCGATTTTACTTTCAATTTTGGCGGCACTGAAATTACAATTCCGGGCTATATGTTTTGGTTTTCGGTAATTTATTCGGGTGTCGGTACATTTTTGGTACACAAAGTCGGGCGAAAATTAATTGGCTTGGAATTTGACCAGCAAAAGTACGAGGCAGATTTTCGTTTCAGTATGATGCGCGTTCGTGAAAATGCAGAGAGCATAGCATTTTACCGCGGCGAAAGTTCGGAAATGGAAGGCTTTACCGCCCGCTTTAAAAATGTTATAGAAAATTTCCGCCGGCTTATGACTAAGACTAAGCATTTAAATTTTTACGTCAACGGCTACGGGCAACTTGCAATAATTGTACCGCTGATACTTGCCGCGCCGCGCTTTTTCAGTAAAGAAATTCAACTTGGCGGCTTAATGCAAACAATTTCGGCGTTTGGCAGAGTGCAGGACGCTTTAAGTTATTTTATTGATGCTTACGGCACCATTGCAAATTTGGCGGCGGTTATAAATCGTCTTGCCGGTTTTACTGAACACGTCGAAAAAGTTCAAAGTGTAAAAAGCCGCGTTGAAAAATCTGCAGCTTCAGAATTGACAATTTCAGATTTAAATATTTCGCTTCCAACGGGTAAAAAACTTTTACAAAAACTTTCCTTGCAACTTGAAAATTCAAAATCGCTTTTGGTAACGGGGGCGAGCGGTTGCGGAAAATCTACACTGCTTAGAACTTTGGCGGGAATTTGGGCGTACGCGCAGGGCAAAATTTCCTTGCCGCAAAATTCAAAAATAATGTTCCTGCCGCAAAAACCGTACTTGCCGCTCGGAACATTACGCCGCGCCTTGATTTATCCTTTGGCAGAAAAAGACGCACCGCCCGATTCAAAACTTATCGAAACTTTAAAAATTGTGGACTTGCCAAATTTGGTTGACAAGCTTGACGTTGCCGACGATTGGACGCGCATTTTATCCGGCGGCGAAAAACAACGCCTTGCATTTGCCCGCGTGCTTTTAACTGCGCCTGATTTTATTTTTCTTGACGAGGCAACCAGCGCACTTGATGAGCCGCGCGAATTGGAAATGTACAAAC
>JAFSZS010000206.1 GCA_017455645.1 Selenomonadaceae bacterium
AATGACTTCGACAAATATTAATCTGCCCTTCATCACGGCGGACGCCAGCGGTCCGAAACACTTAGATTTAACTTTGACACGCGCCAAATTTGACGAACTTACACGCGACCTTGTTGAACGCACAATGGGACCGACAAAATCTGCAATGAAAGACGCCGGCTTAACCGGTAAAGATATTGACAAAATTATTTTGGTAGGCGGCTCAACTCGTATTCCCGCCGTACAAAATGCAATTCGTGAAATTTTGGGCAAAGAACCTTCAAAGGGAATTAACCCCGATGAATGCGTTTCAGTAGGCGCGGCAATTCAAGGCGGCGTACTTGCGGGCGAAGTTAAAGACGTTTTACTTTTGGACGTTACACCGCTTACACTCGGTATTGAAACTTTGGGCGGCGTTTTCACTCCAATTATCGAACGCAATACAACCATTCCAACTCAAAAATCGCAAGTCTTTTCAACTGCGGCTGACAATCAATCAAGCGTAGAAATTCACGTACTGCAGGGCGAACGCCAAATGGCAGCCGGCAATAAAACTTTGGGGCGTTTCGTACTTTCAGATATTCCGCCTGCGCCGCGCGGAGTTCCGCAAATTGAAGTTACTTTCGATATTGACGCAAACGGTATTGTTAATGTTTCTGCAAAAGACAAAGGCACCGGGCGCGAACAAAAAATTACCATTCAATCTTCAAGCGGTATGAGTAAAGAAGATATTGACAGAATGGTTAAAGAGGCTGAAGCCAACGCGGCTGACGATAAGAAAAAACGTGAAGAAGTTGACGCCAAAAACGACGCCGAGCAAACAGTTTATCAAGCCGAAAAAGTTTGCAAAGATTTTGAAGGCAAAGTTAGCGACGATTTAATTAAAGACGTGCGTACCGCGGCTGAATCCCTCAAAAATGATTTAGATAAGGCTGATACTGAAACACTTAAGAAAAAGACTGAAGAAGTCCGTCAAGCACTTTACAAATTGAGCTCGGCGGCTTATCAGAGCGGCGCAAATAATCAGCAATATTCTCAAGAAAACCAACAGCACCAAGAAACTAATTCCGGCCAAAAAAATGACGACGGCACAATCGACGCAGAATACACGGAAAAATAAGGCAAGAGGCATAAGGCAAGAGTTAAGAGGGAAAAGTGAATTGCAAAAACTTTTCACTAATCCCTAAAAAGCGGGAGGGGAGAAATTTTCTTCCTTCCCGTTATTTGTGTAATTTGGAGAAATGGCAATGTCCAAATACAATGATATTGATATGAATTTTTGGAAAGACTACGCAGAAATTGAAACTGATTCTTTGTGGATTATTGACAAACGGGACAATTCCGGCGCACACGTCGGCGATTATCACGGCAATTTTGTTCCGCAAATACCGCACCAATTATTTATTCGCTACACCAAAAAAGGCGATTGGATTTTAGATCCGTTTATGGGGAGCGGCACTTCGTTAATCGAGGCGCAACGCCTGCAAAGAAACGCCATTGGAATTGATTTACAGCAGAAAGTTATTGAGGATGCATTGCAAAGAATTACATTAGAAAATAATGACAGCTCCAAAATAATTTGTCATTGCGGTGACAGTTCAGAAATTGAATTTAAAAATATTTTGGATTCTGCCAAAATAAAAAAAGTTCAGTTTGTAATTTTTCACCCGCCGTATTGGGATATAATCAAGTTTTCTGATAATCCAAAGGATTTATCCAACTGCGAAAATCTCAAAGAGTTTCAAATTTCGTTCGGCAAAGTCATTGACAACACGACGGCTTTTTTGGAAAAAAACAGATATTGCGCCTGCATTATCGGCGACAAGTACGCTAAAAGCCAAGTTGTACCGCTGGGCTTTCATTGTATGAATTTGTTTCTGGAGAGAAATTTTTTACTTAAAGCAATTATCGTTAAAAATTTCGGCGAAACGAAGGGCAAAGCCAATCAACAGGCAATTTGGAGATACCGCGCCTTGAAAAATGATTTTTATATTTTCAAGCACGAATATATTTTTATTTTCAAGAAAATCACAAATTAAATTTTTTCGGTAAGATGTTTTCTAAATTCTATTGGATCGTACCAGTAACAACCGACGCAAGCATTTTCTTCGCCGTGATGAATTGCGCCGCCCGCGTAATATGAAATTGGATAGCCCAAGCGTTTGGCGTCATATCTTACGCCACTTTGTTTACATTCTTTGCAATGTTGCCTTTTGGCGTCATTTGCCGCCTTGCTTAACGGCTGAAAATCTGAAAGTTGCTGATTTTCATTTTGCATTACGCGGGATTCATTTTTCATACCGTTTTTGTGATCAACTTCAGGATTAGAAGTATCAAGAATGACGCAACGGCGCGATTTAATTTCTTTCTTTATTTCGGCTTTAATGTATTGTGAATCGCTGTTTTCACTGTAGCCGTTGAGTTTTATAGCGTCGATACTGTTTCCGGCGGTAATGCTTTTATCGAATTGAATTTTATATTTTTTGGCAAGTTGCGATTCTTTACGCGCCCAAGATGCGCCATTTCCAAATTTCAAACTTGCGTATTCGCCGACAAATTCAGTAACTTCAACCCAACGACTAATTCCAAATTCATCGGGATTTGCCAATTTTAAAAATAATTCTGTCTTCGTCATTTCGAGTCTTCGATTAAAAGTTTGTGCGGTTCAATTTTTAAGGCATCAGCAATTTTTTGAACGTTGCCGAGTGAAATACTGCGTTGCCCTCTCTCAATATCGCTGATATAAGTTCTGTGTAGGTCGCACATTTCAGCAAATTTTTCTTGAGATAATCCCAAATTTGTTCTATACTTACGCAGATTTTTTCCAAACACTTCCAATATATTCAAGGTTTAACACTCCTTTTTCAAGGATTTTAATGATTTGCAGACAATAATTCTACAGACAATAAGTTTCAAAAATTTATAGAAGGTGGAAATTATGGCAGACAAACCAAAAGATTTATATGAAATTCTCGGCGTAAACAAAAACGCAACCGACGACGAAATTAAAAAGGCTTACAAAAAACTTGCAAAGAAATACCATCCCGATTTAAATCGTGACGACCCCAAAACTGCCGAGCAAAAAATGAAAGAAATTAATGTTGCCTACGATATTTTGAAAGACCCGCAAAAACGCGCGCAATATGACCAATTTGGACACGCGGCTTTTACAGGCGGCGGTGGCGGCGGCGCAGGCGGAGGTTTTAGCGGCGGCGTTGACTGGAGCGATATTTTCGGCAACGGCAGCGGCGGCTTCGATATGGGCGATATTTTTGAGCAATTTTTCGGCGGCGGTGTACGTTCGCGCAGGAGTTCACGCAGTCAAGGTCCCGTTCAAGGCGCAGATTTACGCTACGATTTAACAATTACCTTTGAAGAAGCGGCGTTCGGTAAGGAAATGACTATAAATGTACCGCGAATGGAAAATTGCGAAGAATGCGGCGGCACTGGCGCGGCTAAAGGTACTTCGCCCGAAACTTGCCCCGATTGTAAAGGCAGCGGTATGAAACAAACTACAACGCGCACGCCCTTTGGAATGATTTCAAATGCTCGTCCTTGCGACCGTTGCCACGGCACAGGCAAAATTATCAAAACTCCTTGCTCTCACTGCCACGGCTCCGGCAAAGTTCGCGTCAACAAAGATATTAAAGTTAATATTCCAAAAGGCGTTGACACAGGAAACCGCTTGCGTATTCAAAACGGCGGGCAAGCCGGCGAACGCGGCGGTAAAGCCGGAGATTTGTACGTTTACATTAACATTAAGCCGCACCCGATTTTTACGCGCGAGGGTACAAATGTTTATTGCGAAATTCCAATAAGTTTTGTGCAGGCGGCGTTGGGCGCAACCGTTGACGCTCCAACAATCGACGGTAAAGTTGATTTAAAAATTCCTGAAGGTATTCAATCCGGTACTGTTTTAAAAATTCGTGGCAAAGGTATTCAAAGTTATCGCGGTGAGGCGCGCGGCGATGAATTTGTAAAAATTAAAGTTTTGACTCCCAAAAATCTTTCAGCTTATCAAAGAAAACTTTTGCAGGATTTTGAAAAGAACGGCAGCGATAATACCAACAATCCCGAAAAAACTTCATTTCTCGATAAATTGAAAGGGATTTTCTCGTGATTTACTTTCAACTGTTTTTAGAATTTGCAAAAATCAGTTTGGTATGCGTCGGCGGCGGTTATGCGTCAATGCCGCTGATTCAAGCCGTCGTTGTCGACAATTACCATTGGCTGACGTTGCCGGAATTTATCGACGTTTTTACAATTTCGCAAATGACGCCGGGACCAATAGGAATTAACGCGGCAACTTTCGCAGGAATGAAAACCGCAGGAATTGGCGGGGCAATCTGCGCGACGATGGGCTTTGTTACGCCGAGTTTGTTTTTGTGTATAGCATTGGCAAAAATAATTTTCAAGTACGGCGAACTTGGCGCAATTCACGGGATTTTAAACGGCTTAAGACCGGCGGTAATTGCGTTAATTGCGGCGGCGTGTATCAGTTTTGTTTTAATGGCTGTCTGGAATGTTGAGGAAATGCCGCAAGATTTTTCGTCAACTTTCGACTGGAAGGGCGCGGTAATTTTGATAGGCGCGTTAATTGCCGTAAGAATGAAAATTGGCGTCATAAAGGTTTTAATTGCGGCGGGCGCGGCAGGTTTAATTTTGGGACAATTTTTTTGAGGTTTAATTATGCTTGAAATTTTTAGATTTGTATTCGAGGTAAATTTTTTAATCTTTCC
>JAFSZS010000207.1 GCA_017455645.1 Selenomonadaceae bacterium
ATTGTAATGTACTTGTCGTAGAGTTTGAAAAATTCTTCGACGCTGCCCTTTGCCTCAAGTGCAAGTTTCGGCAAGTTAATTGTAACGAAAGAAAAATTGCCGCGGGAGCCGGATTGTTCCTTGCCGTTGACATTTGCCATTACGCGGGTACGACAGCCCATCGTTGCAACGTAGCTGTTATAATCGCCCGGCTTGTAATATTGCAGATTGTAGGGCGCGTCGAGGTTTACGAAATTTGGGAAAAGTCTTTTTGCACTGACGCGGCACGCTTGCCGGAATAAGTCATAATTTTTATCGTCAACATTGTAATTAACGCCGGCTTTAAGTTGGAAAACCGAAATTGGAAAAATTGGAGTTTCGCCGTTGCCGAGTCCCGCGTCAATGGCGTTTAAAACTTCACGAATTGCAAGGCGACCTTCGGGGCTTGTATCCATTCCATAATTTATTGAAGAAAATGGAACCTGTGCGCCTGCGCGAGAGTGCAAAGTATTAAAATTATGAATAAGAGCTTCCATAGCTTGATGAGTTTCTTCCTCAACGTCTTTGCAAGCTTGACGATAAATTTTTTCTGCCAAATTTTTTGAACCGACAACCGCGGCTAAATTTTCAACGGCTGCCGAATTATCACCTTCAGAATAAGTACAAATATTAAAATCGATAGCGGCGGCGGGCGCAATATCGCAAAATTCGCAAGCCCGCGCAACTTCCGCCTTTATAATTTTTTTGAAAGATTTTCTAACGCCTTCAGCCATAGCATAATCAAATGCGTTTATGCTTTGCCCGCCAAACATATCATTTTGATTGGACTGCACAGCTATACACGCCAAAGAAGCGTATGAACGAATTGAATTTGGCTCGCGCAGGAAGCCGTGACCTGTAGAAAAACCGCCGTGAAAAAGTTTCAGTAAATCTATTTGGCAACAGTTCAAAGTTATCAGCGAAAAATCTTTATCGTGAATATGGATCCAGTTTTCTTTGTCGGCCGTTGCAAATTCTTCCGGCAAAACGTAATTATCTACAAAATGTTTTGCGCCCTCCGCGCCGAGTTTCAGCATAATTCCCATTGAAGCGTCGGTGTTGATATTGGCGTTGTCGCGTTTCAAGTCAACATTCGCTGAATCTGCAAAGAAAATTTCCTTGTAAGTTTCCATTAATTTTTTCTGCGCGATTCTGCGTTGGGAATGTTTTTCTCGGTACAAGATAAATTGTTTTGCCACGTCAAAAAAGCCGTTTTTCATTAAAGCCATTTCCACTTCGTCTTGAATTTCTTCGACGCCGATATTTTCACGCTCGGAAATTGCAAGCTCAACCGCACTTGTAACTTTTTCAATGTCAGCCGCCTGCAATTTATTTTCTGCTGAAGTTGCGTCATTATTTGCGCCGGAAATTGCGTTAAAAATTTTTTCACGGTTGTATTCGACGGCGTTTCCTGCTCGCTTTATTACAGTTTTTAATTTCATTTCGTTCTCTCCTTTCTAAAAATTGTAGTGCGCAGATATTTTAACAAAGTAAAAAAATTCTAGCTAGACCTTGACATTTACAAGAAAACGTGAAACGGCTATAATATCAGCAATGTAAAAAAAAATTTTTTTGGAGGGCAGAAAATGGACAGCAAAGTTTTGTTTAATGTTCAGTACGGCTTGTTTGTCTTGAGTTCAAAATCTGAAGTGAAAGACAACGCCTGCATAATTAACACCGTTACGCAAGTTACGGCGAATCCCGAGCGAATTTCAATAGCCGTAAACAAACTGAATTACACGCACGATTTAATTTTGGCGTCGAAAAAATTTACAGTTTCAATTATCAGTGAAGCGGCGAATTTTGAACTGTTTAAGCATTTCGGTTTTCAAAGCGGTAAAAATGTTGACAAGTTTGCAAATTTCGACAAAGTCCGGCGCACGGCTAACGGCACGCTTGCAATTACTGAAGGCACAAACTCTTTCATCAGCGGCAATGTTATAAATTCTGTTGACGCAGGAACGCATACAATTTTTATTGCCGATGTTGTCGATATGCAAAAATTCAATGACGTACCTTCAACAACTTACAATTTCTACCAAAAAAATATTAAGCCGAAACCTGCGCCCGTCGGCAAAACTGAAGAAGGCAAGACTATTTGGCGTTGCACGATTTGCGGCTATGAATATGTTGGCGAAGAATTGCCTGCAGATTTTATTTGCCCGCTCTGTAAACACCCTGCCGCAGATTTTGAAAAAGTTGTACCCGTTGCAGTGCAGAAAAAACTTTCGCTTGCCGGTACAAAAACTGAAAAGAATCTGCGCGAAGCATTTGCAGGAGAATCACAAGCGCGCAATAAATATACCTATTACGCCTCCGTTGCAAAGAAAAACGGCTACGAACAAATAGCCGCGCTGTTTTTGAAAACCGCCGAAAATGAAAAGGAACACGCCAAATTGTGGTTTAAAGCATTGGGCGAATTGGGCGATACGCCGACAAATCTTTTGCACGCGGCTGAAGGCGAAAATTTTGAGTGGACAGATATGTATGCAAGAATGGCGCGGGAAGCTGACGAAGAAGGCTTTACCGAATTGGCGGAACAATTCCGCGGCGTTGCGGCGATTGAAAAACACCACGAAGAACGTTACCGCAAACTTTTAAGAAATGTTGAAATGCAAAGTGTCTTCAAAAAAGCCGGCGTTCAAATTTGGGAGTGCAGAAATTGCGGGCATATTGTAGTTGGAACTGCCGCGCCCGATATTTGCCCCGTTTGCAAACACCCGCAAAGTTATTTTGAAGTCAATGCTGAAAATTATTAAGGGCTAAGGGTTAAAAAATTTTCTCTAATCCTTAATCCCTAATCCTTAGTCCTTAAAAAGAAAGGAAGTTTTAAATGGCAAAAAATAAAGTCTACGCTTTTCTCGGCTCGCACGCCTCCGGAAAATCTTCAATGGTTTCACAGCTTGTATCAATGGGCTTGCATTACATTCCAACTGTTACCACAAAATATTTTGATGACAGGTACGCCTACAAGCGCAAACTTTTTCAAACTGTAAAACCCGACGCCTACGCGCAAGAAAAACTTATAATCAACAGCCAATATCAAGGCAGCTCCTTTGGCTTGCGCCGCACTGACGTTTTGGACGCCTACCAACAGCACAAAGTTAGTATTATGTTGCTGATGAATTCCGACGGCATTAAGCAACTTTCAAAATTTATCAATCAAGACCTTGTTACAATTTTTTTAATGATTAATGAAGAAGTTTTTATTGAGCGTATGCTTCGCGCAGGTTGTTCAAATGACGAAATTAAATATTTTGTCGAGTATTCAGACACCAACAAGGAATTTGACCAATGGAAGGACGTTAATTTTGTTGTAAAAAATACGGCGTCGCCGCGCGTTGCATTGGAGCAAATTTTGGCGATTATGGGATTGGTTACGCTTATTCCTCAAGCAGATTTTGATAACGCCGTTAAATAGGGAATAGGGAGTAGGGATTAGGGAATAGGGAATAGTTACTATCCACTACCTACTGACAACTACCCACTAAAAAAACTGTCGAACGCCGAAATTGACGCGCGGCAGTTTTTTAATTTGCTTAAACGTTAAACCTAAAGTAGGTAACGTCGCCATCTTGCATTATATAATCTTTGCCCTCAAGTCGCACAAGCCCTTTATCACGGGCGGCGGCAACCGAGCCCAGCTTTACCAAGTCTTCATAGTTTACAATTTCTGCGCGAATAAAACCGCGTTCAATATCGCTGTGAATTTTACCGGCGGCTTTAACTGCGGGCGTACCTTTTCTAATCGTCCACGCGCGGCACTCGTCCGGTCCGGAAGTTAAAAATGTCATCAATCCCAATAAATCAAAGGCGGCGTGAATCAATCTTTCAAGCCCTGAACTTTCCAAGCCGATATCAGCCAAAAATTCTTTCGCCTCGTCTTCGTCAAGTTCGGCAATTTCGGATTCAACTTTGGCGCAGATAACTACAACCTGCGCGCCTTCACTTTTGGCAAGTTCGATAACTTTTTGAACGTGCGGATTGTCGGAATAATCAGCGGCTTCATCTTCAGAAACATTTGCAACATACAAATTCGGCTTAAGCGTCAATAAATTTGTTTCACGAATTGCAAAAAGTTCATCTTCAGTCAAAGCTACACTTCGCGCAGGTTTAGCCTCGTCAAGGGCGGCTTTAATTTTATTGAGAATTTCATTTTCAACCTTAGCTTCCTTGTTGCCGGATTTTAAAACGCGGGTCAAACGTTCAAGGCGTTTATCGACAATTTCTAAATCTGCAAGGCAAAGTTCAGTTTGAATTGTATCAATATCGCGCAGGGGGTCAATCGTGTTTGCAACGTGAGTAACATTTTCATCTTCAAAGCAGCGTACAACGTGCGCTATTGCGTCAACCTGTCTGATATGTTCCAAAAATTTATTGCCGAGTCCTTCACCTTTCGACGCGCCCTTAACCAATCCCGCAATGTCAACAAATCTGACAGTAGCCGGCGTAGTTTTTTTGGAATTGTACATTTTTGTTAAAACTTCAAGGCGTTTATCGGGTACAGCTACAATTCCGACGTTCGGCTCAATCGTGCAGAAAGGATAATTCGCCGCCTCTGCTCCGGCTTTTGTAATTGCGTTAAAAAGTGTGGACTTGCCAACATTCGGCAACCCTACAATTCCTACTTCCAAATTGCTCATTCCTTTCAGTCATTCGCAGGGAATAGGGGCTAGGGATTAGGGATAAGTTTTAAATGCTATTTTCTTTGGTTTATCCCTATTTCCACTTCCCTTATTTATAGTGAATTTGTTTAATTTCGAAAATTCCAGTAACCGTAGTATTTTAGGAAACCGAAATTAATTTGTCAACTTTTGGCATTTATGATAAAATTTTGACATTAGGATTTAATTTGAGTTAAAGCGACGAGGTGTAATAAAAATGGGAAAAACGCTGGTAATTTTGGGCAGTTCGTGGGGCGACGAAGGCAAAGGTAAATTCGTTGACTACTACGCGCAAAAGGCAGATATTGTTTCAAGAGTAGCGGGCGGCTCCAACGCAGGACACACTTTAAGCATTGATAACGTTGAATATAAATTGCGGCTTGTACCTTCGGGGATTCTTTGCAAAGATAAATTGTGCGTCATTGGCAACGGCGTTGTTGTAGATCCAAAAGTTTTGCTTGAGGAAATGGATTCACTAGCCGCGCGCGGTATTGACGTTTCAAAAATTCGCCTGTCTAACCGTGCTCATGTAGTTTTGCCGTACCATCAAATTTTGGATAAACTTTCTGAAGAATCACGCGGCGATAAAAAAATTGGTACGACGGGGCGCGGAATTTCGCCCTGCTACATTGATAAAGCTGACAGAATCGGTATTCGTGTTTGTGATTTTATTGACAGAGAAGAATTTGCCGCAAAATTAAAATTTACAATCGAGCAAAAAAATATTATCCTGCAAAAAGTTTACAACCACGCGCCGCTGAATTATGAAGAAATTTTAAGCGAATATGAAGGTTATGCTGACAGGTTGCGCCCGTATGTTTGCGACACAATAACTTTGCTGAATGACGAATTAAACGCGGGCAAAAAAATTTTGTTTGAAGGCGCACAAGCTACAATGCTTGATATTGATTATGGAACTTATCCCTACGTTACTGCAAGTCATCCCGTGGCGGGCGGCGTCTGCGTAGGCGCGGGAATTGCGCCGAAAAAAATTGATACGGTTATTGGAGTCGTCAAGGCGTATACAACCCGCGTCGGCGAAGGTCCTTTCCCTACCGAGCAACTTAATGAAATTGGCGAAAGGTTACGCAAGGAAGGACACGAATTTGGCACAGTTACAGGGCGTCCGCGCCGCACGGGTTGGCTTGATGCTTGCGTTGTAAAGTACGCCGGGCAAATTTCCGGGATTGATTATTTGGGCGTTACGAAAATGGATATTTTTGACACTTTCGACGAAATTAAAATGTGCGTTGCCTACAAACTCGACGGCAAAATTATTAATGAAATTCCTGCAAGTTTAAAAACTTTCGCGCAGGTTGAGCCGGTTTATGAAACTTTTGAAGGCTGGAAATGTGATACTTCAAAAATTCGCCGCTATGAAGATTTACCTGCAAACGCCAAAAAATATCTTGAAAGAATGGCTGAAGTTACCGGCACAAAAATTGGAATTGTTTCAGTTGGTCCCAACAGAGATAAAACTATTGTTGTTGACGAAAATATTTTCTAATATAAATTTTTACAAAAAAAAAACGCGCCGCGCAAATTACGTGGCGTTTTTTCTTTTCCCTTTTCACTATTCCCTACTCCCTACTCCCTACTCCCTATTCCCTTAAAATGGTGGAGGTCCGCCCATTCCGCCGCGACGGTTGCCGCCGCTGTTGCTGTTTTTATTGGAAGTTGTTTTACTTGCCGCGGCTTGATAAGTTACAGAAATATCATCGCCGGCTTTAAGGTTATCTGTTGTAACCTCAACGTATTCTTCGCCGTACATTCCAATAGTAAGGTAAACTTTTTCGGCGGTATCTTTGCCTTTGGCGTCTTTGACAATTTTTTCAACGTAGGAGCCCTGCGCGTCGGTTTTAATCGCCTCGATTGGCACGCAGAGCACGTTTGTTGCTTGTCCAACAATAATATCAAGTCGCGCAGTCATTGCCGGCAGCAACAAATTTTTTGGGTCGGGCGCGTGAAAAGTTACGTAATAATAAATGACAGAATTTGAACTGCTTGAACTGGAACTTGAAGAGCTTGAATCCCACGAATTATTTGTATCAGTTTGAGAAATTTTGGTAACTGTTGCAGAAAATTTTTCATCGGGGTAAGCGTCAACAGTAAAATCTGCGCGCTCACCAACTCGAATGCTGCCAATATCAGTTTCGTCAACTTTCGCCTTAACAAGTTTTTCGCTTAAATCTGCAATTCGCAAAATTACGGTAGGGTTGCTGTTGCCTTGAACTGCCATACTTCCGGCAGAAATCGGCTCGCCTACAACTACGCCATCCATCGGCGCGGTTATAACTGTTTCATTGACGTTGGATTCGGCTTTTTCAAGTTCAGATTTTGCGCGGTTGTAATTGTACTGCGCGTCCTCAAGGTCTTCACGGGATTTTGCGCCAATTTTATAAAGGCGTTCGATACGCGCCAATTTTTGTGCGGTATTCGTCAAGGTAAATTGCGCTTGGTCTCGGGTTGCCTCGTAGTCTTGCCCGTCCAAAATTGCTACAGTTTGCCCCGCTGTAACCTGCTGATTTTCTTCAACCAAAATTTCTTTGACTCGCGCAGTTATTTTACTGGAAACTTCGACGCTGTTTTTTGGCTGAATTGTGCCGGTTGCAGAAACTGTTTTTGTTAAATCCATTCGTACAACTTTTTCAGTGTCGAAAGTTTGCGCGGTTTCTTCCTCGATTTTGTCTGAATAAAATTTATAACCAACTGCCGCGCTGATTAATAAAACTGCGACAAGCAGAATTTTCCATTTCAAAAATAACACCTTCTTTTTTAGGGAGTAGGGAGTAGCCAATAGGGAGTAGAAAAAACTAATCCCTATTCCCTATTCCCTATTCCCTATTCCCTACCCACTATTCCCTAGTTTAGAGCCGCCAAAGTATTTCCAATGGCGTGCGATAAATCAAATTTGTATCTTGCCACGTCATAAGTTGCGCTAACGTGATTTTTTTTCGCCGTGGAAAGTGCAACTTCAGCATCCAAAACATCAAGCAAAATTCCTTCCCCTGCGCGATAACGTTCAACTGCAATATAGCGTTCCTCTTCGGCAAGTTCAACGGCTTTTTTGGTTGTGCGAAGGCGCATTAAGGCAATCCTCAAATTTTTGTGCGCCGTTACAACTTCTTCATGTGCAGAATTTAAATCATTTTTCATTTGCAGATAAAGTTGATCCAATTCAATTTCGGCTTGTTTAATTTCAGCGTCGGTAATGTGACTGTCAAAAATATTCCAACTAGCCGAAAGACCGGCGGAGGCGTCGGGCGTAGGGTGCCATTCAGATTTACTTGCTGAAACGCCGGTACTGACTTCAGCTGAAAGTGAAGGGCGTTTACCGGCGCGCGCGGCTTCAACGGAATATTCGCCCCTGTCAATTTTTAGGGCGTCGGCTTGTAAATCGTAGCGATTTTGATTCGCCGCGTCAAGATAATTTTCAAGGTCGCCGAGTTCCATTGAAGTTGCAACGTGTTCAACAGTCAAATTTGAAATTGAATCAATCGCCATTAAAGTTGCCAAATTCGACAAAGAAACTTCGTAGGCGGCGTGAGATTTTGCTGTATCTTGTTGAGCGTTGGCTGTTTCAACTTGCGCACGCAGTAAATCAATTTTCGCAGTTGCTCCGGCGTCGTACATTGCGGCAATATTTCTTTCGTGGTCCGCCAAATTTTGTTCGGTTTGCAAATAAACTTGCGTATTTTCCCAATTTTCCAGCGCGTCAATATAAACTTTCGCAACTTGATAAATTAAATCGTCCTGCGCCTGCAAGTAGTCAAGTTTTGAAATGTCAATTCCAATTTTGGCGGCTTCAATTTGAGATTCAAGCCTTTTTCCTGAATAAATAGGCAAAGAGCCGCGCAACCTTGCAGAAACGCTTTGACTGTCGGGGTTGCCTTCAGTTTTTGAAATTGTGCCGCTGCCTGACGCCGATACAGAAAAACCTTTATTGCCCTGCGCGATTCTCAAATTTTCTTCCGCAATTTCGATTGAACGCCCGGTATTTTGCAGTGAAGGATTATTTTCAAGCGCAATTCGTGCCGCCTCCTGCAGTGTTACGGCGTTGGCTGTGGCGGGCAATGTTAAAATCAGCAGTGCCGTTAAAAATTTTTTCATAATGTTCACCCGTAATTAATTTTTCAATTCGGCTAAAAATTTTTCCATTGCGGAGCGATAATCGCCTTCCAATTTCTCGCCGGTTGAGTACTCAAAAAAATCTGCGAACTGCTCCAAAGTTGAAACTTCCTCGCGCAGTTTTGGTGCACTTACAAAATTTGTCAATGTTGAAAATTTTTTCATAATGTTCACCTCTTTTTAAGGATTAAGGGATAAGGATTAAGGATTAGTTTTTTTCCTTAGCCCTTAGCCTTTAGCCCTTAAATCTTAGCCCTTAATTTCGGCTAAAAATTTTTCCATTGCGGAGCGATAATCGCCTTCCAATTTTTCGCCGGTTGAGTATTCAAAAAAATCTGCGAATTGTTCCAAAGTTGAAACTTCCTCGCGCAGTTTTAACGCACTTGCACTTTCAATTTCCTTTTCAAGATTTACAAATTTTATACTCAAAATATTTGGGAAGGCGGCGTTTCTTAACTTGTCCATTGCGTTCAGCACGTGATTTTTATCTGTCAAATTTGCTTGAATATAATCTTCACTTCGCGCAGATTTTTTCAATTCGTCAAAAGTTCCTTCAACAATTCTGACATCACGGCGCGGGATTAAATTTCTGTGCTCAAAAGTAGTTGTACCGTCGCCGCCAATTTCAACAACTGTAACGCCCTTTGAATAATTAGCCTCGTCGAAAGAATATTTCAGCAAAGAACCGCTGTACCGCACAATGTAGCCGCTTTTCTTCATAGTTTGCGGTTTGTGCAAGTGTCCAAGCGCAGTGTAATTATAATCTGAAAAATTCGCCGCGCTGACATTTTCAACCGCGCCTACAAATTTTCTTTCAGATTCAGAAATTGCGCCGCCCGTTACAAACAAATGTGCAACCGCAACACTGCGCTTACCGGCGGGAATATTTTTTCTTGCCTCGGCAATGTAAAATTTCGTTGCGGCGTCCGCGTCAACTTTTTCTGCAGAAATTTTATCTTGCATTTCCACCGGCTCAAAAAACGGTATCAGCGAAAAATAAACTTCACCAAAATTATCATTCAGCACAACATTTTTCGGCTTTTCATTCGGCAAAGTTTCAATAAAAAAATTGGAACGCGCAAAAATTCTGCTGCCAAATTTTAAACGCGCCGCGCCGTCGTGGTTGCCGGAAATGCACAGCACGGGGATTTTTCTTTCAACAATCTTAAAAATAATTTCGTCAAACAAATTCACGGCGTCAACCGGCGGTACGCTTCTATCGTAAACATCGCCCGCAATTATTATGGCGTCGGGCTTTTCGTCGTCAACAAGTTTCAAAAATTCCTGCAAGATATAATTTTGGTCGTCAATCAGCGATTGATTTTTTAAACTTTTGCCCAAATGCCAATCCGCGGTATGAATAATTTTCAAAGTTAATCGCTCCCTTCATTTTCAGGTTTTAATCATTTTAGCACGTTGCTACAGAATTAACAATTAAATTATAGGGCGTTCGACAATTTTTTAACTCTGTGATATACTGCAGAAAAAATTTTTGGAGGATTTTATGAGAGAATTACTTGAGGTACTGGAAAAAAATTCCCGCGTTACGGTAGAAGAATTGGCATCAATGTTGCAAAAATCTGAATACGAAATTGAAAAAGAAATTTCCCGCCTTGAACGCGAAAAAATAATTTTGTCTTACGGCGCGTTGATAAATTGGGAACGCTACGGCGATGACACGGTTACAGCGGTTATCGAAATTAATTTGACGCCGCAACGTGAAGTTGGATTCGACGCAATAGCTGAAAGAATTTACCGATTTGACGAAGTGCGCACAGTTTACCTTATGAGCGGCAACTTTGATTTGCTTGTTATCATTGAAGGAAAATCTTTGAAAGACGTAGCAAATTTTGTAGCAACAAGACTTTCGACAATCGAAGGCGTAACTCAAACGCGCAGTCATTTTATGTTGAAGGCTTACAAGAAAGACGGCGTAATTATTGACGACGAAGAAAAAGACAGAAGGCTGGTGGTTTCGCCGTGAATTGGAGCGGAAAACTTTCAAATTCTGTACAGTCAATCGCGCCTTCAGGTATCAGAAAATTTTTTGACATTGCCGCGCAAATGCAAGATGTAATTTCATTGGGCGTAGGCGAGCCGGATTTTGTGACGCCGTGGACAATTCGTGAAAGTTGCGTTTACGGCTTGGAGCGCGGCTACACAAGTTACACTGCCAATCGCGGTATGCCGGAACTTCGCGCAGAAATCGCTAACCATTTCAAAAAACGCTACAATTTAAATTATGACAGCGACAAAGAAATTTTGGTAACTGTTGGCGTAAGTGAAGCAATGGATTTGGCAATTAGAGCGGTTACCAATCCCGGCGATGAAATTTTAATTCCCGAGCCGTGCTACGTTTCTTATCAAGCGTGTACAACTTTGGCGGGCGGCGTCCCCGTTTCAGTTCCTGCAAAAATCGAAAACGAATTTAGAATCACGCCTGAAGAATTGGAACCTTACCTTACGCCCAAAACTAAAATTTTGCTGATAGGTTATCCCAACAATCCTACCGGCGCAATTATGGAACGCGCAGATTTATTGAAAATTGCCGATTTTGCCGAAAAGCACGATTTAATTGTTATCAGCGATGAAATTTACGGCGACTTGACTTATAACGGCGTGCACGAATGTTTTGCAGCGTTGCCGAAAATGAAAGACCGCACAATTTTATTGAACGGCTTCAGCAAGGCTTATGCAATGACGGGCTGGCGAATTGGTTACGCGCTGGGCAATGCAGATTTTATTGGCGCAATGACAAAAATACACCAATACACAATGCTTTGTGCGCCGATAACCGCGCAGGTTGCGGCGATTGAGGCGTTGAAACGCGGCGAAAAATATATGAAAAAAATGGTTGCCGAGTATGACAGGCGCAGAAAATTAATTTACGACGGCTTTAAAAAATTGGGCTTGGAAAGTTTCGAGCCGCGGGGCGCGTTTTACATTTTCCCGAATATCACTTCAAGCGGCTTGACTGCTGAAGAATTCGCCGAAAAATTAATAATGGCTGAACACGTGGCACTTGTACCGGGTACGGCGTTTGGAAAAAGCGGCGCGGGGCATGTGCGCTGCTCCTACGCTAC
>JAFSZS010000208.1 GCA_017455645.1 Selenomonadaceae bacterium
CCTTAAATTTTAAAAATTGTCTGATTTGCGTTTAAATCGATTTTAAGGCGGGTCTTTGGAATTTTAATATAAATCCTTATGAAGGGCTCCGAGAACGCGTTACAGGCGATTGTGGAGCGCGTACGGGGCATTTAAAAAGCTTTTCACCCTAATCCCTATTCCTTAAATTTTAAAAATTGTCTGATTTGCGTTTAAATCGATTTTAAGGCGGGTCTTTGGAATTTTAATATAAATCCTTATGAAGGGCTCCGAGAACGCGTTACAGGCGATTGTGGAGCGTGTATGGGGCATTTAAAAACCTTTCCCCCTAATCCCTATATCCCTATATCCCTATATCCCTATATCCCTATATCCCTAAACAGGAGGCGTTGTATGGTAAAGGCGGTAATTTTCGACATTGACGGCACAATTTACAGCTACGTTGAAAACGACAGAATCGCTGTTAAAAGTCTTTGCAAATTCGCGCAGGACGTTTTAAAAATCGAAGAAAAAGAATTTCGCGCAGTGTACAGCGAGGCGCGGCGAATTGTCAAAGAAGAACGCTTAACAGACGGCGGCGCACGTCACAGCAGGGTTTTATTTTTTCAAACTGCGCTTGAACTTTTGGGCAAAAATCCTTTCTGCCACGTTTTGGAAATGTACGATATTTACTGGGATAATTTTTTGGCGAATATGAAACCGTTTGAAGGCGCGGCAGAATTTATAAAAAAGTTGCACGACTCCGGAAAAAAAATTGCGCTGTGTACGGATATGACGGCGCACATTCAATACCGAAAAATAAAACAACTCGGCTTAAACAAATTGGTAGATTTTATGGTAACCAGCGAAGAAACCGGCTTGGAAAAACCTGCGCGAGTAATGTTTGAACTTGCACTGAAAAAAATGAAAGTAACGGCGGCTGAAACTGCGTATTTCGGCGACAGTCCCGAACGCGATATTGCGGGCGCGGCGAATGTTGGTATAACGCCCTTTTGGTACAACGGCGAAGGGATTTTTGAAAATAAAAATATTCCCTGCGTTGAAGTTCATTCTTACAGCGAAGTTATTAATTCGGAAATTTTCTTTTGAGTGTTTGAACTTGCACTGAAAAAAATGAAAGTTACGGCGGCTGAAACTGCATATTTCGGCGACAGTCCCGAACGTGATATTGCGGGCGCGGCGAATGTTGGAATTGCGCCCTTTTGGTACAACGGCGAAGGGATTTTTGAAAATAAAAATATTCCCTGCGTTGAAGTTCATTCTTACAGCGAGGTTATTAATTCGGAAATGTTCTTTTAAAAATCTGGAGGTGATTTTATGCGCGTGATAGTTGGAATAACGGGCGCAAGCGGAATTGTAATAGCGGTTGAACTTTTGCAAAGATTGAAGCAAATGGAAGGCGTCGAAACACATTTGATAATTACTGAAGGCGGCGCGCTTACCATTCGTGACGAAACAAATTTTGACGTTTATTCGATTAACAGATTGGCTGACGTTGTCTACAATGTTCACGAAATGGACGCGGCAATAGCAAGCGGCAGTTTTGTTACTGAAGGAATGGTAATTGTTCCTTGCACGATGAAAACAGTTGCGGGGATTGTAAGCGGCTACAGCGACAACTTACTTTTGCGGGCGGCTGATGTTTGCATTAAGGAACGCCGCCCTTTAATAATTGTGCCGCGTGAAATGCCTTTCAGCAGAATACACTTGCGCAATATGAAAGAGCTTGCAGATGTCGGCGTTATCGTAATGCCGCCGGTTATGACTTTTTACAATACAGATATGACTTTGCAAAGTCACATTAACCACGTTGTAAACAAAATTCTGATGCAGCTGAACTTGCCAACAGAAATGGTTGAGTGGAGCGGCGGCAAAAAATAATTAGTGAAGCTATTCAAAAATTTTTTTGTAAGCGATATAATGTTCAAAATTTTTAAGGAGGTTAAATTTATGCCAAGTATCAAAAAAGAATCTTTCGGTAAACTTTCAGACGGGCGCGAGGCTGCGCTTTACACTCTGCGCAACAGCAAAGGCAACGAATTAAAAGTTACAAATTACGGCGCAAGGATTGTTTCAATGCGTTTTCGCAACAAAGATTTTCAAAATAAGTTCGTGCTGAAAAGTTATCCTGATGTTGCAGGCTATGAAAAAGATGACGCGGCGGGCGTGGTTTACGTTGACGACGCCAAGGACTTTGATAAAATTCTTTGGAACGCTGAAGAAATTACCGAGGGCTTGAAACTTACCGCGGCAGTTGCCGAAAAATCCGCCGAAATTATTTACAGCCTTTCCAACGATAACGAAATTAGCATAACTTACAAGGCAAAGGGCGTTGAGGATATTTCGACGCAGTTAATTTTCAGCGCGGACGTTTTGGCTGATTCAAGATTTAATATTTATGACGAGGCAAAATCTCAAGGCAAAATCGCCGGTAAAAATGTTTACAGCATAATTGATAAACCGGCTGAAGTTTTGATGGAAGTTGGAATGTTCGGTTACGACCCCGGCTGCCCTATCGATTGGCTGAATTCCGGCTTGAAAAACGCGGCTGATATTGTTTCAGAGGCGGCGAATATCGCAATAAATGTTTTTGCCACGCAGAATAACTTACACCTTGAGGAAGTCGACGGCGGCTTTGCAATTAAGACAAGCGGCACTAAATCTGCCGACGGCGAAATTAAATCTCAAACTGTTTACGTTTTGAAAAATTGGAACTGAAAATTTCCCGCCGTAAATTTTAAATCTGCAATAAAAAAACTCCTGCTGTAACTTTTGGTAAGACCGGCGGTACTAAATCTGCCGGCGGCGAAATTAAATCTCAAACTGTCTACGTTTTGAAAAATTGGAACTGAAAATTTCCCGCCGTAAATTTTAAATCTGCAATAAAAAAACTCCTGCTGTAACTTTTGGTAAGACCAGCGGTACTAAATCTGCCGACGGCGAAATTAAATCTCAAACTGTCTACGTTTTGAAAAATTGGAACTGAAAATTTCCCGCCGTAAATTTTAAATCTGCAATAAAAAAACTCCTGCTGTAACTTTTGGTACAACAGGAGCAATTTTTTTATTTGGTATCAGCGATAACGAACCGAGGCAACCAATGCGGCAATATCGCTTGTGCTGATGCCCGCCGGAACGTACAAGTAAATTCTTTCTGCAATTTTTGTTACTGCGCCGTCAATAGCGTAGCAAACGCCATCGATATAATCGCAAATTCTGCGCTGTTCGTCTTCGCGTACATATTCATAATTTACAACAATAGCTTTATGAGTCAAAATATCGTCCGCAATTTCGTTAATGTGGTTATAATCGGCGGGCGTGTAAACTTTCATTACAAATTCGGGTGCCTTGATAAGTTTCAAATTGGGGCGGTCATTTTGTGAAGTACTTGTATAAGACGGATAATGTACCGCGTGCGCCGTGCTGACATTGCCGCCGGAAGCTGCGCGACGTGCTGTTTGTTCAACCAAAGATTGGGCTTGCGTTTGCTCCAATTTCGGTTTTTCTTCCTGTTTTTTTTCGGTAACAACTTCTTCTTCTTCCGGCGTTTCTATAGGCATAAATACATCCGCGATTTTCTTTGCCCAATCCACAATAAACATTAAAATCTTCCCCTCATAACAACATTGCTAAACATTTTAAATTACTGTCATTTTAGCACAATATCTTTTCGGTTGTAAAGTGTTTTTTCAAGATATTTTCATACTTTTAAAGAATTTTCGCGCAGGACAAAATATAAATCGCCGTCAAAGTGAAGTACGGACCGTAAGCAAAATAACTTGTGCGGTCTTTTTGTTTAGTCAAAATCATTATGAGAGCAACCGCGCTGCCCAATATGCACGCTTTTATTACCACGTCCAACAAAATTGCACTGCCGAGCCAAGCTTGTAAAGTGTTTTTCATACCTCTAAAAATTTTTCGCGCAGGACAAAATATAAATCGCCGTCAAAGTGAAGTACGGTCCGTAGGCAAAATAACTTGTGCGGTCTTTTTGTTTAGTCAAAATCATTATGAGAGCAACCGCGCTGCCC
>JAFSZS010000209.1 GCA_017455645.1 Selenomonadaceae bacterium
ACAACGGGCGAAGCCAAAACTGCCGCGCCGCAACCTCCGCACTCAATAAATTTTAAATCAGATTTACAGCGGTTAAATTCGTTGTCGAGGAGCGGCAAAAGTGCAATATCTGATTCGCGCAGGGTTTTTTCATATTTTTCATAGGGGATAAATTGTCCGTTGTAGAAATTGGGGTCGCCTGCCAAAATTTTATTTTTACTTTGCAACGCCTCATAAAGTTCCTTGTTGGCAATGATTTTAAATTCCAATCTGTCGCCGTACTTTTGCGCAAAGTCATTCAAAATTGGCAAAATATCTTGAAAATCTTTATCGCGGTTAATTGCTCCAAAGAAAATTCTTACGGGCAAATTCTTTTTCGATTCTTCCCGAAAATCGCGCAGGGGGGAAATTTTTCTAAGTTGATTGGCGAAAATTTTTATATGCGGATTAAATTGCTTGAGAACGTCTGCAAGATATTCTGTCGAAGTTTGAATTGCATGCACGCCGATAAAATTTATCCAGCCGTTTCTGTCGTAACCTTCGCGCCAAAGAATAGGATTATCGTCCATTTCTTCAACGTACAAATAGCCGGACTCTTTCATTCTCTCGAAGAAAATTTTTCCTTCAGTAAAAGAATTAAAAGAAATTCGCTGATTAATAAAAATTCTGGTAGGAAAAGCTTCAGAGTTCAAAAGTCTGTAAGCGTCGTTGCCGTCGTGGAAGAAAGTAGAAATATTTGGCTCGGTAGAAATAAAATTTGCCGGGTCAAAAACTCTTTTTGCGCCGCAGACTATTCTTTCACCAATGGCAGTTTGAATTGAAGTTTTGGGCGGCAATTCTTCAGGTGTTGCAGAAAGTATGTAAGCAAAAACCGACACATCAATTTTTGACGCCTCAACCACGCCGCGTGCAACCGGTACGCGCCGCCCTGCATTCAAAGGATTAAAATCATTCAATCCCGCGGCTTTTATTGCCTCTTCGAGTTCGACGCGGCTTAAAGTTGTCTTAAATTTCAGCGGCTTACCTTCCAAAATCGCCATAACATTTTCTGCATAGCCGATATTATTTAAAGTGAAAATCAATCTGCCGCGCGGGTTCAAAAATTCGCCGGCTTTTTTTATCAGTTCGACGAGTTCAGAATTTTTCAGATTGTCAATCGCCGCACTTTGAAAAAGTATTGCGTCAAATTTTTTATCTAAAGTTCCAAGATTTTCTGAAACCGTATAGTCGCAGGCGGGTTGAATTTCCAAAAATTTTTCTTGCGTAGATTCAAAATCATCCGGAATTTCGCCCGTTATTTCCAAAACACTTTTTGAGCGCGGCGGGATAAAATTTTCAAAAGTCATAATTCTCCCTCCCAAAAATCAAAATTTAAAAAGCAAAAATTTTCGTGGCAAGTGTAAAGCCAAATTCTTGCATTTGAAGTGGCAACCACATTTTGCCCTGTTCGTTGTATTCACAATCAACGGTAAAATCATAATCTCCGACAATTTGTAAATCGTTTAAGGCGGCAGCAATAGCATTGGCAACGGCGTCAATTCTTTCAGTTTCTGACATTTCATAAACATTTGCGGGCAATTTTGAGGCAACAAAAGTTTCGTCAAGTTTTTCAAAAGTGCTGACTGTAACTCTTACCGTGGCGGCGTTTTGATTTTCAG
>JAFSZS010000210.1 GCA_017455645.1 Selenomonadaceae bacterium
AGCCGCTATTGTGTCAGTGTCGCCGCCCAAATTTGCAATTAAAGTTTCTTGCGTCATAATTTTTCACTCCGAATTTTACTTGAAGGCGTTATAAAAATCTGCCGCCATTTTTTCCAGATAATCTTTTTTCTTGAGAACGCCGAGCCACTTTTCGGGGATATTTTCAAGCCCGTAAAACGCGCCCGCCAAGCCGCCAGCAATAGCCGCTATTGTGTCAGTGTCGCCGCCCAAATTTACCGCCTTCAAAACTAAATCTTTGTAGTTGTCGGTATTCTGCAAGCACCAAATCGCCGCCTCCAAACTGTCAACAACATAGCCGCGGCTTTTAATTTCGTCTTCAGGCAGTCCGGCAAATTTTTCATCAAAAACCCTGTCAAAAATTTTTAAAGTGTCTTCAAATTCGCGCAGGTTTTCATAAAATTTTTTGGCATTTGCAAGCCCGTTGGAAATTGCAACTTTTAAATCTTGACCGTCAAAAATTTCAACGGCGATTAAACAATAAATCCCGCAACTTATCAAACATTTTTTTTGCCCGTGCGTGATTGAAGAAAAATTGTGTACGGTTTCCATTGCGGCGGCGTCCAAATTTTTTCCGCGCGTCAAGTACAAATACATTGCAACCGGCGAAATTCTCATAAGTGAACCGTTGCCCGCTGAAAAATCTTGAGTTGGTCCGCAATTCAACGGCTCAATTCCTGTTCTGAAATTTGCAATAGCCTCGGCGGTTGTGTTGCCGCAGTCAAAAGTTTCATCTGTAGCAGTAAATTTATCGTCGTTGTACCAATCCAAAAAATTTTTCAAAATATCTTCGTAGTCAATTTTTTTTAGGCGCGTCATACTTTCCATCGCTGCAACAGTCAAGCTTGTATCGTCAGACCACGTGCCCGCGGGTTGCCCGTAAGTGCCGTAAGCCCGCATATCAACAACCGGCTTTTCTTTCAACCTTTGACGTTTGGTAAATTCCACAGGAACACCTGCCGCGTCCGCCACGGCGTGACCAAGCAACATTGAAATACAAATTTTTTCTGTAATCATTTCCACAGCTCCCAAATTTTTAACTCAATTACCAACGAAATTTTTTGAAAATTATAACACAGAAAATTTAAATTTGGTACTGAATTTGTACAGTTGAAAGGGATATTTTTTCTGCCGCCGAATTTTGAAAAATGTTTTAAGCGGTAGTTTTTTTTTATTTAATTGGGAGGAAGGATTTTAATGAATTTCGGATTGAAGAAAAAGTTTGCACTGTTGGCAATTTTGGCGGGCGCGTTAATTTCGTTTGTTTCGCTTATCGGCTACTACACCGCCAATCAAAATTTATCAGCTACACTTGAAAAGGAAATTAAAGCAGTTGTTGACGCGCAAGAAAAAGAATTGGACGGCTGGTTACAGACAAAAGCCGCCTCTGCAGAATACGCTGCCAATCTTTTAACCAATTTGAATGGTGATTTTGTCAAAATGAAAGACAGAAATTTAATGTCGCTTACAACTTCAGATAAAGATATTTTGGAAGTTACAGTCGGCTTGAATGACGGCTATTTTGCTTCATACAACGCCGGCGATTATACAGGGCAGTTGGACCCGACGAGCCGCCCCTGGTACAAAAATTCCCGCGATTTAGACAGGGTAAATTTTACTGATGCTTACATTGACGTTTATACCAATGAGCTTATCGTTTCAGCCGCCGCGCCTATCAAGGCTAACGGGCAATTTGTAGGCTCCACTTGCAACGATATTTCTTTGGTTGTTTTGGGCGAACAAATTAAAAAAATGAAGTACGAAGGCGAAGGCGACGGAATTATTTTTGAGCGCAGCGGTAAACTTTTGGCAACAAGTACAGATCGCGGCGTTGAAACCGTGCAAGAAATTCCCGGCTTTGCACAACACTTTGACGATATGCTTAAAAACGGCAGCGGCTATTTTTCACTGCCCAAAGATGATAAATTTGGCAGCAGGTTTTTTGCTTACGCCACTTTACCTACCACCGGCTGGATTATGGGTATTGCCATTGATGAAGACTTTGTTTTTGCGTCAATTCATTCAATGCGCACGACTTTTTTAATTTTGTCTGTAGCCGGTCTTGCTCTTATGATTGTTGTTTGCTTGCAACTTTCAGCAACAATTACCAATCCTATTGCGCAACTTCAAAGACACGCCGTCGAATTGGCTAAGGGCAATTTGCAAATGGAAAATATTTCTATCACTTCAAAAGATGAAATTGGAACGCTCGCGCAGGCTTTTAACGATATGAGCGGCAACCTGCGCAATTTAATCGGCAAAATGGCTAACACTGCCCACCAAGTCGCCGCCTCTTCAGAACAACTTACTGCAAGCGCGCAACAATCCGCTGATACTTCAATTCACGTTGCCGAAAAAGTCGGTGAAGTCAATTTAAATATGAAAACGCAACTTGAAGATATTGACGCCGCCAAAGAAAATGTTGATATTGTTTTTAAAGATATTGAAAATATGTCAGAAAAAACCAAAGTCGTTGTAACTGCTTCAAATGAAACTGCAGTGGCGGCACAACGCGGCGAAAAACTTATGGAGTCCGCCGTCAATAAAATGTTTAGCATTGAAAAAAGCGTTGTATCTTCGGCTGAAGTTGTTAAAAAGCTCGGCGAAAGTTCGGAGCAAATCGGGCAGATTGTTGAGGCTATTTCCGCTATTGCAGACCAAACTAACCTTTTAGCACTTAACGCCGCTATCGAAGCCGCTCGCGCAGGAGAGCAAGGGCGCGGTTTCGCCGTTGTTTCTGATGAAGTTAGAAAACTTGCCGCCGAATCTGCTACTTCAGCTGAAAAAATCCGTGACAGAATTGCTAAAATTCAGCAAGATACAACGTTTGCTGTTGCGGCGATTGAAAACGGCACAAAAGACGTACAACAAGGCACTGATGCAATTAGGGAAGTCGGCGAACAGTTCAAAAATATTATGCAACGCGTTGACGGTATCCAACAACAAATGGCGGGTATCGGTACTTCAATGAAAACTGTTTCTGCAGGCGCAAATAAAATTGTTGCCGCCGTTGAATCCATTAACGAAGTTAGCCGCCAAACTTCCGAGCATACCGGTTCTATTTCCAGCGATACTGAAACACAATCCGCCTCAAATGAAGAAATCGCCGCCGCTTCTCAAGCCCTTGCTCAACTTGCTGAAGAAATGCAGGAAGCTATTGGTAAATTTAAAATTTAATTTCCGGAGGTTTTTTTATGGCTAATTTTTTTGAACATTTGATTGAAGTTTTGAAACAGGATAAAAAATATTTTTCGGAAGACGGTAAATTTTTTCGCAACGCCGCAGTTGAAGCCGCCAATAAACTTGACCCAAATTTTTTGAAAATTTTGCTTGCCGACCCTAAAACCGCCAAAATTTTTTTTGAAGACGTGGAAGGCGTTAAAGTTTTCGACAAAGTTAAATTCGGCTGGGTAATTAACAACCGTGAATTTTTGCCCGGCAGTTACACGCGCTTTAAAAATAAAATTGGTCTTGTTGATTCTAACGGCGATTTTATTTCTGAAAGTGGCAACGTCGAAATGGTTTTTCCCTACAAAGATTGCGTACTTGAGGGCGGGCAAACTAAGGACGATCAAAAACGCAGTGAAATTTTTTATAATGAATTGCTGGCAAGTGATGACGTTGACAGACTTTTTGAGCCGAAAGTATTAACCTGCGCGAAGAAATTTTCAGCTGACGGCGTCGAAACTGTTACAAATTTTTCTGATACTGACAACTTGATAATGAAGGGAAATAATTTGCTTGCGCTTGCGTCACTGTTGCCGCGTTTTCAAAATAAAATTAAGTGCATTTATATCGACGTGCCGTATAATACCGGCAATGATTCCTTCGGCTACAACGACCGCTTTAATCATTCAAGTTGGTTGACGTTTATGAAAAATCGCCTTGAATTGGCGAAAAAACTTTTGCGTAATGACGGCTCTATTTGGATTTCCATTGACGACGACGAACAAGCCTATTTGAAAATTTTGTGCGATGAAATTTTTGGACGTGAAAATTTTGTCTGCAATGTTATTTGGGAAAAGAAATATTCGCCGCAAAATGACGCAAAATATTTATCAGATTGTCACGATTTTATTTTAGTTTACGCAAAAAATAAAAAGAAATGGCGTCCAAATTTATTGCCGCGTACTGATGAAATGAACGCCCGCTATTCTAATCCTGATAACGACCCGCGCGGCGTTTGGACTTCAGCAGATTTTACAGCTAAAAGATTTACGCCTGCTGATTGTTATCCAATTACAACACCAACCGGCAAAATTATTTATCCTACACAAGGGCGCAGTTGGATTTCAAGTAAAAAAACTTTTGATGAATTAGTTGCAGATAACAGAATTTGGTTCGGCGCAGATGGAAATAATGTACCGCGTGTTAAAAAATTTTTATCTGAAGTGCAACAAGGTTTAGTTTCAAAAACTTTGTGGAAAATTGAAGAAGTCGGCGATAATCAAGAATCGAAGAAAGAAATTAAGGCGTTGAATTTGGCTGAAGTTTTTACCACGCCAAAACCTGAACGCTTGATAGAAAGAATATTGACGCTTGCGACGGTTGAAGGCGATATAGTTTTAGATAATTTTTTAGGCAGCGGAACAACGGCGGCGGTGGCGCACAAGATGAAACGGCAATACATAGGCGTTGAGCAAATGGATTATATCGAAACAGTAACGGTTGAGCGGCTGAAAAAAGTTATTGCGGGCGAAGGCGGCGGAATTTCAAAGGCGGTAAATTGGAGCGGCGGCGGCAGTTTCATTTACTGCGAACTTGCTAAACTCAATCAAAATTTTGTAGAGGAAATACAGGCGGCGCGGGACTTTGAAACAATTTGGGCGATTTACCGGCGAATGGTTGAAAGCGGCTACATCAGCTACAAGGTAAATCCTGCAGACATTGACGCGGCTGTAGACGATTTTAAAAACTTGTCGCTGGAAAATCAGCAACGCTTTTTAATGGAGCTGTTGGATAAAAATTTACTCTATGTCAACTACTGCGATATTGACGATGAAGACTTTGCAATTAGCGAAGCAGATAAAAAATTTTCGCGCAGTTTTTACGGGGAGGCTTGAAAAAAATTTGTTGGCGTGGTAATATTTCAACGTGATTGATGAAATCATAAACAAGAACTTTCAAGCAAAAGTCAAACATTGGCGACACAGGCGCAAAGAAAACCCCCTAGCCGTTATGGGAGAAACGGTTCGGGGGTTGCGTCTACTTAGGAGACGCTACTTCGGCTACCGCCAGTTCTTGAGGAGCTTCTTTATGGCGTTACTGATGAGATCAGCAAGCAATTTTGCTCCTGTAAGCTCAAGAACCTTCAAGCAAAAATCTAACATGCGGCGACACCTCCTCTCTGTTACCAGAGTGGGAGCGGTAACCGTTGCCTATTTTATTTCAGCAAAAAAACTTTGTCAACGCAACAAGGAGGCTTGAAAATGTTCCTGTATGAAAAAATTGACGCCCTGCGCGAGTATGGAAATTTGGCGGAAGTGCCGGAATACATTTCAAAAAATTTGAGTCCAAAATTTGAATTGCGCCCGTATCAAGTGCAGGCGTTTGAAAATTTCATAACGCACTTTGAAAATAAAAAATCACCGCGCCCGCTGCAAGTTTTGTTTCATATGGCAACGGGCAGCGGCAAAACTTTAATAATGGCAGGGCTGATAATTTACCTGTACCGGCAAGGCTACCGCAATTTTTTATTCTTCGTGAATCTTACAAACATAATCGACAAGACGCAGGAAAATTTTTTAAATTCGACTTCGCCCAAATATCTTTTTGCTGACGAAATAATAATTGACGGCGAAAGAATCAGAATTAACGAGGTTGAAAACTTTCAATCGGCTGACGAAGGCGCAATAAATATCTGTTTCGATACAACGCAGGGCTTGCATACCAAAATTTTTTTGCCGCGTGAAAATGCAGTTACGCTTGACGATTTCAAAGATAAAAAAATTGTGCTTATTTCCGACGAATCGCACCATTTGAACGTTGAAACCAAAAAGGGCGGCAAGCTTGACGAGAATACCTTCACTTGGGAACAAACTATAAAAAATATCTTCGCGCAGAATCCGGAAAATATTTTGTTGGAATTTACGGCGACTTGTGACCTCAAAAACCCTGCAATTAAAGCCGCCTACGAAGATAAAATTATTTTTGATTATCCGCTCCAGAAATTTTACAATGACAGATTTTCAAAAGATATAATCAGCTTGCACTCTGATTTAAAGATAATGGATAAGGCGTTACAGGCAATTATTTTGAGTCAATACCGCTTAAAAATTTTTCAAGCAAACAGATTGAGTATCAAGCCGGTAATTCTTTTTAAATCTGCGAAAATTGCCGACAGTCAAAAATTTATGGCAGAATTTCTTGACGTGATAAAAAATTTGAACGGCGAAAAACTGCGCGAGCTGTCAAAAATCTGTAAGCATCCTATGATAGTACAAGCCTTTGAATATTTCGCCCGTAAGGGAATTACTTTTGAAATGTTAGCCGCCGAATTGCGGGACGATTTTTCAGCGGTACATTGCATTTCAGTAAATGACGACAAAGACGCCGAAAAAAATCAGCTGTTGTTAAATTCGTTGGAAGCTGAAAATAATCCCTACCGCGCAATTTTTGAAGTCAAGAAACTTGATGAAGGCTGGGACGTTTTGAATTTGTTTGACATTGTGCGCTTGTATAAAAATTCCGGTGGTAAAAAATCTACAATTTCAGAGGCGCAACTTATCGGGCGCGGCTCCCGTTATTGCCCGTTCAAAATTGACGACGAGCAGGAAAAATTTCAGCGCAAATTTGATTCTGATACTGAAAATGAATTGCGAATTTGTGAAACGCTTTACTATCATTGCCAAAACGATTCAAAGTACATTGCCGAATTGCAAGCCGCGCTCCGTGAAATTGGGCTGGAATGGGGAAAAATTGTTAAGAAAGAATACAAACTCAAGGAAAGTTTCAAGCGTGATGAACTTTTTAAAATCGGCGTGATTTTTCTAAATGAACGACAAAAAAAAGCCCGCCCTGCAACTGACGGACTTTCGCCGGCAATTCGTGAAAAAATTTACGATTTTAAAATTGGCGCGGGCAATTCCGGCTCTGAAAAATTATTGACTGAAGGCGTCGCGCAGGAAAATAAAACTGAAATTCACAGCGTAACAAAAACTGTAAAAGAAATTGCGGCAATAAATTTTGGGATTGTGCATACAGCTTTAAGAAAATATCCCGTGTACAAATTTTGCAACTTGAAAAAAATTTTCCCCGCGTTGCAGTCAATCAGAAATTTTATCATTGACGAAAAATATTTGGGCGGCGTGCAAATTAAAATTACAAGCAACAGCAAAAATCCCGACGCTGAAATTTTGTACTTGGCAGTTTTTAAAAATTTGGGTGAAATTGCCGCCGAAATTTCTAAGCCGGAAATTGAATATGAAGGCACGAAAGAATTTTTTGCACAAAAGATAAGCGAAATTTTCAAAGATAAAACTGTAAATTATTCGGCAACTCACGACGGCGGGCAGGGCGTTTCTCAAAATGATTCTACGGTTGCGGCGGATTTAAAAATTGATTTGACGCTGGAAGATTGGTTTGCTTACACCGACAATTTCGGAACTTCTGAAGAAAAAGCGTTTGTTGCATATTTCAAAAATCAGCTTGACGAGCTGAAAAAAATTTACAGCAAAATTTTTCTTGTGCGGAATGAGCGGCAATTTAAAATTTATTCATTTGACAGCGGCGAACGTTTTGAGCCTGACTACGTGATATTTCTGCAAAAAAATAATGCCCGCAATTTTGAACAGCTGCAAATTTTTGTTGAGCCGAAAGGCGAGCATTTATTGGCAAAAGACGCGTGGAAGGAAGAATTTTTGTTGCAGCTGAAAGAAAATGCCGACATTGAAAAATTTTATGTTGACGATAACAAATATTTAATTTGGGGCTTGCACTTTTTCAATCAAGGCAACAACAAGAATTTTGAGGCAGATTTTAACTTGTTGACTAAAATTTAATTTTTGGTTTTAATATCGTTGAAATTTTCCCATTCGCAAATAAAGCCGGCGTTTTCAAGTTTAAAAAAATCCATATCCGGAATATGATTTATACCGTCCGCGGGGCAATCGTTCCATTCGCCGGAATTATAAATTGATAAAATAAATTCGTTGCCCAAATCGTTATTCGGCTCGCCTTTCGCCCAATTTGTGTAGGAAAATTCTTCGCGCGTGATCCATTGCCATTTTCCATTTTCGATAATGTAGCCGCCCGTCCAATAAAAATTTTGTTTCTTGCCGGAATAAAGAATAATACTTTGAACGGCGGCTTGTTCTTCGCGTGAAGTTATACTTACCAAATGTCCGCCGACTTCTTTGCAACTTTTGTTGGCGGAGTACCAATTCATACCTTCATTGAAAACTTTGTAGTAATGCCCGTTCCATTCATAAATTCCGGCAAGTTCCAACGCCTTTATAACTTGTTCCTGCGGCGTTTTTTCTTGATATTCTTTAATTACCGCATCAATATTTTTAATGTTTGTGTCAGCTGTAGCCACGATAAAAACTTCGCAAAGTGTACCGTTTTCACTGAATTTTGTTTCTTCAGATTTAATTTTAATCATAGCGGTTGCGACGGTACGCACAAAATCTTTATCCAGATGAAAATTATTCATTTCAGAATAACTTTCAACGTAAACGCCGATTTGCTCGGCGATTTTTCTTTTGGCGTCATTTAGGGCTTTTAGTTTTGCACTTGAGCGGGTATCATCATCTCCAATTCGATATTCGCCTGTTGCAGAATATTCTTGTACTTCTGTTTTTGTTACTTCCTCGCTTGAAATATTTTCTTCAGCTGAAGTTATATTTGAAAAATTAAAAATTGCGTACGCCAGAAAAAAAGCCGAAAAAAATTTTTTGAATTTCAAAAGTGCCACTTCCTATTTCAAACTCAAAAGGCACTACGTCAAAGATTAACGCAGTGCCTCAAGTTATTTAGTTATTTGGTATGAAAGATTTTATTTTTTCCAAATGCCGCCAACAGTGCGATTAAGGAGCGGTTGACGTTGATAAACAGCATTCTTGCCGAGTTCTTCTTCAATGCGAATGAGTTGGTTATATTTCGCCATGCGGTCTGTACGGCTCAATGAACCTGTTTTAATTTGTCCGCTGTTAGTTGCAACTGCAATGTCAGCAATGGTTGCGTCTTCGGTCTCGCCGGAACGGTGAGAAGTAACGGTCGTGTAGTTATGGCGATGTGCCATTTCGATAGCTTCGAGAGTTTCTGTAAGGGAGCCGATTTGGTTGACTTTGATAAGAATGGAGTTAGCCGCGCCCATCTTAATGCCTTTTTCGAGGAATTTTGTATTTGTAACGAACAGGTCATCGCCGACGAGTTGGCAACGGTCGCCAATAGTCTTTGTAAGTTCAACCCAGTTCTCCCAGTCATTTTCGTCCAAGCCGTCTTCGATTGAGTCGATTGGGAATTCTGTAATTAATTTTTCAAGGAACTTAATTTGTTCTGCCGCGCTGAGTTTCTTACCGTTAGGATCTTTTTCTTTGCCGTCTTTGAGCTTGCGATAGTCATAATACCAGCCGTCTTCTTCTTTGTAAGCAAATTCAGACGCTGCGCAGTCCATAGCAATTTTAACGTCGTCGCCGGGTTTATAACCTGCTTTTTCGATAGCGTCAACGATAATTTGAAGTGCATCTTCGATACCGTCAAGTTTAGGTGCAAAGCCGCCTTCATCGCCAACAGCCGTTGAGAGTCCGCGACCTTTGAGTAATTTAGCAAGGTTATGGAAAACTTCCGCGCCCATACGAATAGCTTCACGAATTGTAGGTGCGCCGGTCGGGCGAATCATAAATTCTTGGAAAGCGATAGGAGCGTCAGAATGTGCGCCGCCGTTGATAATATTCATCATAGGAACGGGCATTTTGTAGGTATTGCAGCCGCCGATATAGCGATAAAGCGGAAGTCCGACAAATTGTGCGCCGGCTTTTGCAGCAGCCAAGGATACGCCGAGAATTGCATTTGCGCCGAGTTTGCTCTTTGTAGGAGTTCCATCAAGTTCAATCATCTTGTAGTCAAGTGCGCGCTGATCAAGTACGCAATCGCCGATAATTGCCGGGGCAATAATTTTGTTTACGTTGTCAACAGCTTTTAAAACGCCTTTGCCAAGATAACGACCTTTGTCGCCGTCACGAAGTTCGAGGGCTTCATTTTCGCCTGTGGACGCGCCGGAAGGTACAGCTGCGCGACCTACGATACCATTTTCAAGAATTACATCGACTTCAACAGTAGGGTTACCACGAGAATCAACAATTTCACGACCGATAACTTTCTCGATTTTTGCCATATTAAAAATCCCCCTTTAATCAAGTACAAGTTAATTTCTATGACTTTATTATAAACAGCTTGCCGACAAATTGCAAGTTATTTTTCAAAAATTTTCCGAACATTTATTAAATCTTTTGGCAACAAAAAAACGCCGCCGATTTCAGCGACGCTTTTACAGAAAATATTTTACCAAATTTATTTTTTCAAAAGTTCACGGGTATGCTGTGCAACTTGCTCGGGCGTGATATTTTTATTTTGAGCAACGCCGCTTTCAATAGCCGCCTTGGCAACCGCCGCCGCAACAGCAGGAGCAACGCCTTCATTGAAAGGACTTGTGATAACGTATTCTTCATTCAATTCTGCCGGGCTGATTAATGACGCAATAGCATAAGCCGCGGCAATTTTCATTTCTTCGTTAATATCAGTTGCGCGAACGTCCAACGCGCCGCGGAAAATTCCCGGGAACGCCAACAAATTATTAACTTGGTTAGGAAAATCACTTCTGCCCGTGCAAACTACGCGCGCGCCCGCCGCCTTTGCTTTATCCGGCAAAATTTCGGGATTGGGATTTGCCATTGCCAAAATAATTGCGTCTTTGTTCATACTTTTAACCATTTCTTCAGACAAAAGATTTGCCTTTGAAACGCCAATGAAAACATCCGCGCCCTTGATAATATCGACAAGTTGTCCGGCTTCGTGTTGCGAATTTGTAACGGCGGCGATTTGGTCTTTGTAAGGATTCATACCCTTGCCGCGCCCTTCGTAAATTGCGCCGGTTGAATCGCACAACATAATATTTTCTGCGCCCATTTTCTGAATCAGATAAGTTATCGCCATACCTGCCGCGCCTGCGCCGTTGACAACAACTTTAATATCAGAAAACTTTTTGCCGACGAGTTTTAAAGCGTTAATCAGTGCCGCGCTTACAACTATTGCCGTGCCGTGTTGGTCGTCATGGAAAACGGGAATATCAACAGAATCTTTCAGCGCGTGTTCAATGTCGAAACATTCGGGAGCTTTAATATCTTCAAGGTTAATCCCGCCGAAACTTGGAGCCATAAGCTGGATAGTTTTAATAATTTCGTCAACTTTTTTGGTGTTAAGACAAATTGGAATTGCATCGACGCCGGCAAAACCTTTAAACAAAATAGATTTACCTTCCATAACCGGCAAGCCTGCGCCCGCTCCAATATCGCCGAGTCCCAAAACTGCCGTGCCGTTCGTTACAACTGCAACCAAATTTCCGCGATTGGTATAATCGTAAATTTTTTCAGGGTCTTTGTTAATTTCAAGGCAGGGAGCGGCAACGCCCGGCGTATAAGCCAAAGTTAAATCGTACGCAGTTTTGAGCGGTACTTTGCTGACAACTTCCAATTTCCCTTGAAATTTTTTATGCAGGGCTAAAGCCTCTTCATTTACATTAGCCATCAAAAAATCTTCCTCTCTAAAAAATTAGTACGCCCAAAATTATATTTGCAGTTAAAAATTTTTTCAAGATATAAAGGCAATGTATACAATCTACAACTTTTTTATTGTGGTAAAATGTATAGGAGGTGATAAAAAAATGAACAGTCAAGAAATAGCCGAATTGGCAATGTGGACAGCGCGGGCGATTTATGACGCGTTCAAGGCGGACGGCGTCAATTTACCGGCAACCGACGAAAATTTAATTGCAACTTTTGTACAGCGAATGCTTGAAGATTGGCAGCGCGGGATTATCGTTGATGAAAAACATATGCTTGCACTTGCCGGCGAATTTGAGAAAAACAATAAAAAATTGTCGCCGGAAGTTATGCACGTGCTGAAAGTTTTTGTTGCAAAGTTCCCTGAATTTGTAGCAGAAAATTCCAACGCCGTAAAAATTTAATTTTCGCGCAGATTTAACTAAAAATCCCTACTCCCTACTCCCTACTCCCTATTCCTTAATTTGCAGCTATAATATTTGCGTTATAAAAAATCTAAAGGTGGTATTGATTAATGAAAAATTTTCCGCTCGATGAAAAAAATCTGCGCGAAGTAATAAAAAAATATCCAACGCCCTTTCACTTGTACGAAGAAAAAAAAATCCGTGACAATTTCCGCCGCTTGCGTGAAACTTTTTCTTGGGCGGCAGAATTCAGGGAATATTTTGCAGTGAAGGCTTTACCAAATCCGCACATTGTAAAAATTTTGGCAGAAGACGGCGCAGGTACAGATTGCAGTTCACTTGCAGAATTAATTATCAGTGAAAGGGCAAATGTTACCGGCGAAAAAATTATGTTGACTTCCAACGATACGCCCGCTGAAGAATTTCAAAAGGCAATTTCGCTCGGCGCAATTATCAACCTTGACGATATAACACATATTGATTTTTTGGAAGAAAACGCGGGCTTGCCAAAAATTTTATCGTTTCGCTACAATCCCGCCGACATTATGAACAGCGGCAACGATATTATCGGAAAACCCGCCGAGGCAAAATACGGCTTGACTCGCCAACAAATTTTTGACGCTTATAAAATTTCTCAAGGTAAGGGCGTTAAGCGTTTCGGACTTCATACAATGATAGCTTCAAATGAACGTGAAACCGAAACTTTTTTGTACACCGCGCAAATTATGTTTGAGCTTGCCGTTGAAATTAAAAATCAACTTGGAATTAATTTGGAATTTGTAAATTTGGGGGGCGGCTTCGGTATTCCTTATCGCCCTGAAGAAAAACCGGTTGATTATAAAGCGATTGGCGCGGGAATTTGTGAACTTTACAAAAAAATTCTTGTACCGAACGGGCTTGAAAAAATTCGTATTGCAACTGAAAGCGGGCGTGCAATTACCGGAGACGCGGGTTGGCTTGTTTCAACAGTTATCCACGAAAAAAATACTTACAAAAATTATATCGGTCTTGATTCTTGCATGGCAAATTTGATGCGCCCCGCACTTTACGGCGCGTACCATCACATTACAATTTTGGGCAAAGAAAACGCGCCCTGCGATAAAATTTATGACGTTACCGGCTCGCTCTGCGAAAACAACGACAAATTTGCAATTAACCGCGCCTTGCCGAAAATTGACATTGGCGATATTTTGATTATTCACGATACAGGCACGCACGGGCACGCAATGGGATTCAATTACAACGGGAAATTGCGGAGTGCTGAATTGCTCCTGCGCGAAAACGGCGAAATTGAATTAATCCGTCGCGCAGAAACTTTGGAAGATTATTTTGCAACTTTGGTATAAAAATCAATCCTGCGCGTGAGTACTTCGCAATTCGCCGTCAGGATTTGTAATTTTTATCGGACTCAAATTTAATTTTTTGTCGACAATGCTTAAAGCGTCGGTTGCAATTTTGTAGCCGCCAATATTTATTTCCACGTCATAAAAATGCAAGTCTCGATATTCTGTCATAAATTTCCCCGACAAACTGTCAAAAAATATCAAAGTATAACGCCCCTTGCCTGAATGAAAACTGCCGCTTGTAAAAATATTTTTGGCGTCGCCCTTAGAGTTTATTTCCAAATCCAAATCAACATCGCAATGTAAATGAGAATTCGGCAGGGCGTAATAAGTTTTCAAATTTTCGCCGTGCCCGTAAATGTTATAATAGCGCGTGTCAATATTGTAATCGCCGTACGCCGCCAATTTTCCGTGGTACACGTCCGCAGTTACATTTTTGAAATTTAGCGTGGCGTCTTCGTAGTGAATATCGCCCGCCACATTTTCAAAATCAATCCCGGGAATGTGCAACTCTTGCATTTGAACCGTACCTTTGCCGACGGGTTGAGAAATTGCGCCGGTAAAACGCGCGTTAAGCGTCATTTTGTCTTTAATGTTCAAGCCGAATCCCAAAGACGAAGGGTCAACTTCATTCAGCGAAATGTTTAAATCGCACTGCGGGATTTCCGGCTTAAAATCAATTTTGCCGCGAATATTCATACCGCTGCCAATTATCGTACCGCCGAATTTTCCCGTGCGTACTTTCAAAATCATTTGGTCTTCAGTGTCAATTTTCGTTTCAAATTTTACATTGCGCAAAAGGTAATGGCGTTCACGATAAAAAATTTCAAATTGGCAATTTTCCAGCAACAGATTTAAATTGATTCTGCGCCCTGCAAGTTCAAAATTTTGCCAGCCTTTTTCAATTTTGGAGCGTTGCAACCTGCGCCGCTTTTCGCCAATTTCTTTTAATTCGTCTTCAGATTTATTGACGCGGCTAATTTTTTGTTCCCAATCGCCGCTGTCTTGTTTCATTTCTTGAGTAACTTTTTTGAAGTCGGGCGAATTTCTCAAAAAATCCACGTGCATATTTTCATCAAAGTTCAGCGAAATATTGGCGTGTTTCAAAGATAAATTTTGCACGGACGCAGAATTGAAATTGCCTGTGAGCGCGTCAACAATGCTGACTTTAAAATTTCCCTCGGGAATTTCCAAAATCGTACCGCCGCGCTCGTCCTTCCACAAAAAATCTTCAAAAGTTACTTCGCCAAAAGGTGTCGCCTGAATTTTTTCAACAGTGATTGTACCTTTCAACATTTCCTGTTTTTCCATTGCTTTATTGAAAATTTCGGCGGCACTGTAGCTTAAAATTTCAAGTGCGATAAACAAAATTAAAATTGCCGCCGGTAAAATTATCAGAAAAAATTTGTATGGCTTTTTCATAAAATACCCCCAAAATTTTTTTACAATGCAAAGGAAAAAAATCCTGCCGCGTCGAAATTTTTCAGCGTAGGAATTAACAAGGATTGTTGACAGGGAGGTAATTATTATGGCAGTCAAAATCGGCAACAGCTATGTTTCTGAAGCGGCTTTAAGTTTTGCGCAGGCGCAGGAAAATTCCGGCGGCGAAGTTTTGAAAGATTTAAAATCCAAATTTCCCAATTTAAAATTTCAAGTCGGCACGGCTCCATTTTCCGGCAGCGGCTTAAACAATGTTTCAATTTCGCCAAAAATTTTGAAGGAAATGCAAAATAACCCCGAAAAGCGCGTTGAGTACGAGGCGTTGATTTATGATATTTCCAACACGCAAATTTCAAGTCCAAATTTAAAATCGCACGGCTTTATTATCGGCGATGACGGCGGCTTGCGCGGTTGGGGAATTTCTCAACACAACGACGGCGAAATTAAACGCGTCAAAGTTACTCTCGACAAAAACGACAAAAAATCGTGGTGGCAAACTTTATTGGACGAACTCAACGCCAAAAAATCCGCCGCCAAAAATTCTGCCAACAAAATTAACTTGCTTGCATAAAAAAAGGCTCGTAGACGCGCTGTAAGCCACGTAGCGCGGCGATTTCAACTTGTTGGTATAAATATATCAAAAAAAGTTTGAACCCGCCTTAAAATCGATTTAAACGCAAATTTCGCCCTGTTCCCGAAACGGGGCTTTTTTAATTTGCTAAACGTTAAAAAATTTGTATAATACGCTTGAAAATTTATGGAAGGAGAATTTTTGTGATTAAAAAAGGAATAATTTTGGCGGGCGGCTCCGGCATGCGGCTTTATCCGCTAACCGAAGTTGTATCAAAGCAGTTAATGCCTGTCTACGATAAGCCAATGATTTATTACCCGCTGTCAACTTTGATGTTGGCGGGGATTCGTGAAATTTTGGTAATAAACACGCCGCACGACAGTCATTTATTTCAAGCGTTGTTGAAGGACGGCTCGCAGCTCGTCTTAAAAATTTCTTACGCCGTACAACCTAAACCCGAAGGACTCGCGCAGGCTTTTTTGATTGGTGAAGAATTTATAGCGGGCGAAAGTTGCGCGTTGGTTCTGGGCGATAATATTTTTTATGGTTCAGATTTTGCAAAGTTGGTACAAAGTGCGGCGGCGCAAGAAAACGGCGCAACGGTTTTTGCTTATTACGTCAACGACCCTGAAAGTTACGGCGTTGTTGAATTTAACAATGAAACAGGGCAGGCAATTTCGCTTGAAGAAAAGCCGAAAAATCCCCGTTCCAATTACGCGGTTACAGGTTTATATTTTTACGATAAAGATATTGTTGACGTTGCAAAGTCGATAAAGCCTTCAGCGCGCGGCGAACTTGAAATTACTGACGTGAATAAAGTTTATCTGGAGCGCGGCAAATTGCGCGTTGAAAAAATGCGGCGTGGCTATGCGTGGCTTGATACGGGAACGCACGAATCACTGTTACAGGCGGCAACTTTCGTGCAAACGATTCAAACGCGGCAGGGCTTGAAAATTTCCTGTATTGAAGAAATTGCTTACAGAATGGGCTATATCAATTCTGAACAACTTTTGAAACTTGCCGAGCCGCTCTCAAAAAATGAGTACGGAAAATATTTACAAAGGTTAGGGAGTAGCCAATAGGGAGTAGAAAAAAACTATTCCCTATTCCCCTATTCCCCTATATCCCTATATCCCTATGAGCGACTGAAAGGAGTTTTAAAAAATGCCGGTAATTCAAACAGATTTAAAAGGTGTATTTTTGATTGAGCCGAAAGTTTTTGGCGACGCGCGCGGCTGGTTTATGGAAAGTTGGTCAAAGGCAAAATTTGACGCGGCAGGCTTAAACTTTGATTTTGTACAAGACAATCAATCTTTTTCTGCACAGAAAGGAACTCTGCGCGGCTTGCATTATCAACTTAACCCAATGGCGCAGGCTAAACTTGTACGTTGCACCCGCGGCGAACTTTTGGATGTTGCCGTGGATATTCGCAAAAATTCCCCGCAATTCGGCAAGTGGACAAGTGCAATTTTGTCCGCCGAAAATAAACGCCAACTTTTAATCCCGCGCGGCTTTGCGCACGGCTTCATAACTTTGACTGACAATGTAGAAATTCAATACAAGGCAGATAATTATTACGCGCCGCACTTGGAGGGCAACATTCGCTGGGACGACCCGCAAATTGGAATTGACTGGACTGCAACGCCTACAATTTTGGCAGAAAAAGACGCCAACGCGCCCTTTTTGAAAGACAGAATCGAGAGCGGGCAAATTAATTTTATTTTTGATGAAAGGGATTAAATATGAAAATTGTTGTAACGGGCGGCGCAGGTTTTATCGGCAGTAATTTTATTTACTACGAGTTGAAAAATTCTGAAGACGAAATTATTTGTTTCGATAAATTGACGTACGCCGGAAATTTGGAAACTTTGAAAAACGCTGAAGATAATCCCGCCTTTAAATTTATTTGCGGCGATATTGCCAACCGCGAGGAAGTTTACAGGCTTTTTGAATTTGACACGCCTGATATTGTCGTAAATTTTGCGGCAGAAAGTCACGTTGACCGCTCCATTGAAGACCCCGAACTTTTTTTGCGCACAAATATTATCGGCACGAGCATTTTACTTGACGCTTGCAAAAAATACGGCGTGAAACGTTTTCATCAAGTTTCAACCGACGAAGTTTACGGCGATTTACCGCTTAACCGCCCTGATTTATTTTTTACCGAAAAAACAAATTTGCATACGTCAAGCCCGTATTCTGCAAGCAAGGCGGCGGCTGATTTATTGGTACAAGCTTATCAACGCACTTATCAAATCCCCGCCACAATTTCCCGCTGTTCCAACAATTACGGACCGTACCATTTCCCCGAAAAATTAATCCCGCTTATGATTATTAACGCGCTCAACAATAAAAAGTTGCCGGTTTACGGTACGGGCGAAAATGTGCGCGATTGGTTGTACGTTGAGGATCACTGCGCGGCGATTGATTTAATTATTCGCAAGGGCAAAGTCGGCGAAGTTTACAAT
>JAFSZS010000211.1 GCA_017455645.1 Selenomonadaceae bacterium
CAAACGAACAAGAAAAATACATTGCGTTAATTTAAGGGGGTATTCTGGTTTATTTACTTAGGTCATAGAAATTTAGAGAACGATAGTGAACAAACATTAAAAGAGCATTTAAATAACGTCAGTAAATTGGCTGAAAAATTTGCCTCGGAATTTGGAGAGGAGAACATAGGAAAAATCGCCGGTCTGTATCATGACATAGGCAAGTATTCAAAAAAATTTCAAAAATACATTCGTCAGGAAAGTAATGGGAAAGTAGATCATTCGACTGCCGGAGCGCGTGAATTGTTCAAATTGAAAAGCCGTTTAAATTTAATAGCGGCTTTTTGTATTTGCGGGCATCATGGTGGTATTCCTGATATTGGAAATCCCAAAATAAACGAAGTCGCAAATACAACATTTTTTTCAAGAGTTCAATACAAAGAAATTCCAAATTATGATGAATATAAATCAGAAATTGAGCCTCCAAGCGCAAATAATAATTCTAAGCTCATTCCTTTAATTGCAAAGGAGGGCTTTTTTTCTATGATGTTTTATACAAGAATGGTATTTTCTTGTCTGGTTGACGCAGATTTTTTAGATACAGAGAATTTTATGAGCGGCGGGAAAATTCAACGTGAAAATTTTTCAAGGCTTGAAGAATTGAAAATTAAATTTGATGAATACATTGAAAAAAATTTTTTTAATGAAAAGTCATTGCGTTACAACGAAAAAATAAATCAGCGACACAGAAAAATTTTAAAAGAGTGTATCAGTACCGGCAAAAACGCTACAGAAAATTTATTGAGTTTGACTGTACCGACGGGCGGCGGAAAAACAATTTCTTCAATGGCGTTTGCTCTGAACAACGCAATTAAAGATGGACGCCGCAGAATTATTTATGTTATTCCATACACAAGCATTATCGAACAAAATGCAAAAGTTTTTTCAAATATTTTAGGGAGTGGCAATGTTATTGAACATCACAGCGGCGCAGATTATGAAGATACTGACGCCGAAGAAGAAAATATTAAAAAATTGGCAACGGAAAATTGGGACGCGCCCGTTATAGTAACAACGAACGTACAATTTTTTGAATCTTTGTTTTCAAATCGAACTTCCAAATGTAGAAAACTTCATAACGTTGCAAACAGCGTGATAATTTTCGACGAAGCGCAAATGATACCGACGGAATTTTTAAAAACGTGTACAGAGGCGATAAATGAACTGACAAAATTTTATAATTGCACGGCGGTTTTATGTACAGCTACGCAACCTTCACTGGAGAAATTTTTTGAAAATCGCACAATCAATGAAATTTGTAGTGAAGTTGAGGACAATTACAATTTTTTCAGGCGTACAACCATAAAAGTTTTGAAAGAGAAAATTTCAGCAGAAGAACTGATGGAGCGGCTAAAAGAAATTCGTCAAGTACTTTGCATTGTGAACAAGAAAAAGACCGCCAAAGAAATTTTTGAAAATTTTCAAGGCGAAGAAAATATTTTTTATCTGACAACGAATCTTTTCCGTTGCACCGTTCAGCCATTCTGCAAAAAATAAAGAATTGCCTTGAAAAAAATATTCCGTGCCGAGTCATTTCAACAAGTTTAGTTGAAGCGGGAGTTGATTTAGATTTTCCGTGCGTATATCGTGAAATTGCAGGTATTGACAGCATAATTCAAGCGGCGGGACGTTGCAACCGCGAAGGAAAATTTTCAAAAGATGAAAGTTTAGTTTACGTTTTTACCATTGAAAATGAAAAGCCTGTTCAAAGTCAAAAATTGAGAATCGGCGCGGCTAATCTTGTTTGCGAAAAATACACCTCTGAAATTGATTCACTTAAAGCAATAAAATATTATTTCGACAGCCTCCATAAGTGGGCAGATGATAAACTTGACAAAGCAGGAATACTCAAGCTTTGTAAGAATTTGAAATTTAAAGAAATTGCCGAGAAATTTAAGCTGATAGATGAAAATGCGGGAGCGGTTTTTATTCCGTATGATGAAACGGCAAACCAAATTGAATCAAGATTATTGAGCGGCGAATATTCCAGAAACTTATTGAGAAAAGCCAACAAATATATCGTGAATGTTTATTACGACACATTTAGAAAAATGTTGTCCACACAAAAAATAAAATTAATAGATGAATGTTTAGCCGTTTTGACAGATTTAAATTTGTATGACGAAAATACAGGATTAAATTTGGAAATTGAAGACGGCGTTGGAATATTTTTTTAGTTGGAGGTGAAAGAATGTATTATACAATTCGAGTGGAAGTTTGTGGGAATTACGCGCTATTTTCACGCCCTGAAATGAAAGTTGAGCGCGTAAGTTATGACGTTATGACGCCATCGGCGGCACGTGGCGTTTTGGAGGCGATTTATTGGCATCCCGGTTTCAGATATGAAATAGACAAAATTTTTGTACTCAAAAAAATTAAATTTGCAAATATCAGACGCAACGAAGTAACGCAAAAAATTTCTGTGCAAAATGTAAAAAGTTTTATGAAAAATCCCAATGACAATATTTACATTGCAACTTCAGAAAACCGAACTCAACGCGCCGCAATGGTTTTAAAAGATGTTCGCTATGTCATTGAGGCACATATTATGTTGGAAAAACCTGAAAACAATGCTGAAATGCTCGGTAAATTTTACGCTATATTTCAAAGACGGGTAGAAAGTGGGCAATGTTATCATATGCCTTATTTTGGGACGCGGGAATTTCCGGCGAACTTCAAACCATATAACAGTTTAGCTATAAAAACCGCGTACTCAAACGATACAAAAGATTTAGGTTTTATGTTGTACGATATGGATTATTCAGACAGCGAAAATATTTGCCCAACGTTTTTTCGCGCAATAATGAAAAACGGCGTTATAGATGTGGCAAATGTGGAGGTGTTCAGATGATACTTGAAACTTTGGTAAGGAGGTACGAAAAACAAGCCGAAGAGGGAAAAATAGCACGGCGCGGCTGGAGTAAAACAAGCGTTTCTTTTGGCTTGAGAATTTCTGAAAGTGGCGAAATTGCAGATATTCTTGATTTAAGAATTGAAATGCAACGCGGCAAAAAAATTGTCCTTGTGCCAAAAGAAATTGAAGTTCCCGAACAAGCTGGAAAAACTTCAAAAATTATTTCAAATTTTCTTTGCGACAATGTAAAATATTTTCTTGGAATTGGCGGAGATATAAAATATTTTGAAAAAGCTAAAAAACTTCATCAAGAAATTTTGGCAAATTGCAATTCACCGGCGGCAAATGCCGTAAAAAATTTTTTGAAAAATGGAAACCGTCAAACGTCGAAAATTATTCAAAGCTACAGGAAAATTTAAAAGAATTGCAAAAAGGCGCAAAAATTATATTTATGTTTGGAGAAAATTTTGTATCAGACGATGCCGAAATTAAAATGGCGTGGGAAAATTACAATCAAAATTCCACAAATTCGCCTTCAATGCAATGTTTGGTTACCGGGAAAATTTTGCCAATAGCAAAAATCCACTCAAAAATCAACGGCGTTAAAGACGCTCATACAGCCGGAGCATCAATAGTTACGTTTAACGCAGCCGCCTTTGAATCTTACGGCAGAGACGGCGAACAAAATTTAAATGCTCCCGTTTCAGAGTACGCCGCCTTTGCTTACACGACGGCTTTAAATGATTTACTTTTTGACGCTGAACACAAAAAATTTTTGGGCGATATGACTGTTGTATATTGGGCGGAAGAAAACAGTACTGCTTGTCAGGATTGTTTTATGGAATTTTTATTGCCGAGCGACGAAGAAATTTCAAACAAAACTTTAAATGATTTAATGGCGGGCATACAAAAACAAAATATAATTTTCAAAGGTACGAAGTTAAATTATGACAATCCATTTTATATTTTGGGACTTTCGCCAAATTCCGGCAGAATCTCTATTAGATTTTTTCTTGAAAAAAGTTTTGGCGAAGTTGTAAAAAATATTTCCAAACATTATGAAGACCTCAAAATTATTAAGCCGGAATTTAATAAATTTGAATATATTCCGCTGTGGCAAATTTTAAGAGCCACTGTTTCATCAAAATCTAAGGATAAATCTGCATCGCCGTTAATGTCCGGCGCGGTTGTTCGTGCGATAATGACAGGCACAGATTATCCTGTTTCGCTTTTCCAAAATACGATACTGCGAATAAAAGCCGAACAATCAATTACTTATGAAAAAGCGGCGATTATCAAGGCTTATTTGACACGAAACAAAGGGAGGGAAAATTTAATGGCACTGGATGAAAATTCTAACGATAGAAATTACGTACTTGGAAGAATTTTTTCAGTTTTTGAGGCGATTCAATACGCGGCAAATCCCGGAATTAACTCAACAATTAAAGACAAATATTTTAATTCGGCGTGCGCCAATCCCGATCATATTTTTCCGATATTACAGAAATTGTCTGTTCATCATTTGAAGAAATTGGAAAAAGGCGCAAAAATTTATTTTGATAAGCAACTTACAAATTTAATGAATAAACTTGAATTGACGGAGAAAAAATTTTCACCGCTGACACTGGAAGAGCAAGGAATTTTTATTTTGGGCTATTACCACCAAACGCAGGAACGCTATAAATCAAAGGGGGCTAAAGAAAATGGCTGAAGTTATCAAAAACCGCTATGACTTTGTAATTTTGTTTGACGTGGAAAACGGCAACCCTAACGGCGATCCCGATGCCGGAAATATGCCGCGTATGGATCAAGAAACAGGACACGGACTTATTACAGACGTTTGTTTAAAGCGCAAAATTCGCAATTACGTTGAAGCCGTTTATGGCGAAAAAACCGGCTACAGAATTTACATTAAACAAAATGTTCCAATGGAGCGCACTAATCTAAGAGGCGTATGATTATTTGGGCGTTAAAAATTCTGAAGTTGAGAAAATGAAGAAAACCGACCCGCAACTTGATGTTAAAATTCGTGATTTTATGTGCGAAAATTTTTTTGACATTCGCACGTTTGGCGCGGTAATGACAACTTTTGTTAAGGCAAATTTAAATTGTGGACAAGTGCGCGGTCCGGTTCAACTTAACTTTGCAAAAAGTATCGATCCTATCACTACGCAGGAAATTAGCATCACCCGCATTACAGTTGCCGCAGAAAAAGAATTGGACGAAGGCAAAAATACAATGATTGGCAACAAATATATTATTCCATACGCGCTTTACCGCGCTGAAGGATTTATTTCTGCCAATCTTGCCGAAAAAACTACAGGCTTTAACGAGGACGATTTAAAAATTTTGTGGGACGCTATACTCAATATGTTTGAAATGGATCACTCGGCGGCGCGTGGCAAAATGTCTGTCCGCAAATTGATAATTTTCAAGCACGAAAGTATATTTGGAAATGCTCCGGCTTACAAACTTTTTGAAAAAATTTCCGTTTGCCGCAAAAATATAGATAAAGTTGTCCGCGCTTATTCAGATTATGAAATTACCATTGACGAAGACAGCTTGCCGAAAAATATCGAATTGATTGAAATGGCTTGACAATGGACGAAGAATTTTTAATGATTTCCGGCATACAACATTTTATTTTTTGTCGCCGTCAATGGGCTTTGATTCACGTTGAGCAACAATGGAAGGACAATTTACAAACTGTTGAAGGCGAAATTGTACATGAAAAATGTCACGATGAAAAATTTGTAGAAAAACGAAAAGATTTATTAGTTTGTCGCGGAATGAGAATATTTTCAAAAAAATTAAATGTTTCGGGGCAATGTGACGTTGTGGAATTTAAAAAAGGTAAAGCCGGCGCAATTTTATTTGGGCGTGATGGATTTTGGCAACCTTGTCCAATAGAATACAAGCGCGGCAAGCCGAAGGAAGATTTATCAGATATTCTCCAACTTTGTACACAGGCAATTTGTTTGGAAGGAATGCTTTGTTGCGATATTTCGGAAGGATATCTTTTTTATGACGAAATACACCGCCGCGAAAAAGTTGAAATTACAGACGAATTACGCCACGAAGTTTCAAAAATGTTTGAAGAAATGAACGGTTATTTTAATCGTGGCTACACGCCAAAGGCAAAGTACAATAAAAAATGTAAAAACTGCTCAATGAAAGATTTATGTTTACCAAAAATTTCTAAAAATCGTTCAGTTGGTACATATTACAAAATTAACTGAGAGGAATAAAAATGCGGCGATTGTTGAATACATTATTTATTTTGAATGAAGAAGCTTATCTTGCGCTGGAAAATGAAAATGTTGTCGTCAAACAAGACGAAGAAATTTTAGGACAAGTGCCTTTGCTGAATTTGGAAAATATTTTATATTTTGGCTACAAAGGTGCAAGTCCCGCGCTGATGGGCGAATGTGCCAAAAGAAAAATTGGCTTGTGCTTTTTATCAAGGCACGGAAGATTTTTGGCGCGAGTTTGCGGAATGAATCCGGGCAATGTACTTTTACGGAAGAAACAATATTTGTTGTCGGAAAACTACGAAGAAAGTTGCCAAATAGCAAGGAATTTTATAGCCGGTAAAATTTTTAATGCTCGAACGGTAATTGAAAGAATGAAACGGGATCACCCGCTTAACATTGACAAAAATAAATTTGACGATTTAATTTTGAGTAACAAACAAGATTTTGAATTTAAATCAAGACAAAAACGCCCGCCAATAGGCAAAGTTAATGCTTTATTGTCATTTGCATACACGATATTGGCGCACGATTGCGCGTCTGTGCTTGAAGCAGTGGGATTAGATGCTTATGTTGGCTTTTTTCACAGCGACAGACCGGGACGCCCGTCTTTGGCACTGGATTTAATGGAGGAACTCCGCGCCATTTATGCAGACAGATTTGTATTAACTTTGATAAATAATCGAATTATTAAAAAATCTGACTTTGACGAAAAGGAAAACGGCGTAACTTTATTGAATGATAACGGCAGAAAAATTTTTTTAAATAATTGGTAAGAAAAGAAACGGGAGGTGATAACGCCTCCGTTTTTAGAAGAAAAAAACAATGTGGGTTAGTGCCGTATGCTCAAGCTTTATTGTTAAATGCTGACACTGGAAGAACAGGGAAATTTTATTGTCGCACTCTGTATAGGGCGCGTGTATTGAAATAAATAAATTATTAACAGAAAAGCTTTTTCCAATTGGGAGGGGCTTTTTTTATTTTGATACTGCAATTAGCATTAATATTCAGCTTAACAAACGGATTCACACCCCAAAAAAAGTTAAATTTCGCTGTTATTATTATTTATTATATTGCCGAATACCGCCGCCGCTTGTTGCGTTAAAAATGCATCCAACGTAATTAAAATTATTTGCTGATAGTTTTTATTCAAGTCATTAAACCATTCAATAATTTTTCTTGTACTTTTGAAAGAGACGGATTTTGGACACAAAAAATCAATCGGTACATTGAAAATATCTGCTAATTTTTTTAATCTGAATAACTCGGCTCGCGGTTTCCTTGTTCCCAAGTAGAAATTGTATTGGACGCCACGTTCATTTTTGGGGCTAATTCAGCTTGCATCATTTTTCTTTGCTTGCGCAATGCTTTTAATACTTTCAATGACTTTTCCACACCTATCCCTCCTTTATAACAAAAAAAAAGAGATTGTACTGCTTAAAAAATTTCAGAGAGAATCACGGCTACTCAAAAAAGCAAATGGCGGAAATTCTTCAAATGTCCAATTCGCTTTATAAAAAACCGCGTCAAAGTTGACACTGCACATTCTGCGATGAGCGTAAATTTATGATTCTTGTGCGACTAACGCCCCGAAACGCCCTCTTTGATACTTTGACAGGCGGCAACGTCATAAATTAGGTAAAGGTGCAAGGCGCAACTGACGAATCAGCGAATGTACGGGTCTAAACGTGAAATGTGGACGCTGGGAATCAGGGATAAACCATTTACTTTACAATATCAGGCAGATTCTAAAAGTAGCAATCAAAGAAAAAGGCAAGCTGATATATCCTGACAAAGGTACACCACAAGGCGGAATAATTTCACCACTCTTAGCTAACATTGTATTAAACGAGTTAGACCACCGGGTTGGAAGTAACTGGGAAGAAAACCCTGTAATCTACAAATACAGTATAACAAAAAAAGACTCCAAAAGCAACGGTTATAGGGCAATTCGCAAAACCAAGTTAAAAGAAATGTGCATAGTAGGAGTGATTCAAAATGACTAAGAAAATTTCTATGGCTGATTTTAACGCTATTCTGTTACACGTGGAAAAAATCAGCAACAGGCAACTTGATTTTATCGGCGTTTTGCGCGGCGAATTGAAAAATCTTTTGAATATTGATAATGACTGACAAATTTTTTGACAAACAAAAAAGCCTTGGTTAAAATTCCTACTGAACAAAGACATACAGGAACTAACAACGGCTCGGAGACTACTTCCAAAAGTAGCCGCCTAATCGTTGCTACCTGTAAAGTAGTGCAATTTCATTTTATAGGAGTGTTGAAAAAATGTCAAATCAAATTCAAGAAAGTTCAACTGCGATTATTTCGGCTGAAGGCTCAAATTCGCCGGCAACTGCGCCTAATTCAACAGCGCGTAGTCAAAATTCAATACCACCTTCAAAATATGGGCAATAGCGCAATTATCATCGGTCAAGAATTGATTGAATGCAAAAAAAGAAGTTGGACACGGCAACTGGGAAAATTGGCTTAAAGAAAATTTCAATCTTAGCGATTGCAGTGCGCGCCAATTTATGCAAATTGCAGAGCGTTTTTCAAATCAGCAAACTTCTGCCATTTTCAGCCAATCACAAATGGTTGAAATGTTGTTGTTATCTGCTGATGATACTGAAAAATTCATTGAAGAAAAAGCCGACGATACCGCCGCGCAGATGCCAAAAATTCCCGCGCTATTAACCTTGCCGCCAATATCGAAGGCTTTAAAATCGCCGAACGTCAACTTCAAGAGAAAATTTCTGATTTGCAAAATCAGCTCGATAACCAAAAACCTATTGAGGTTGTCCCTGCTGATTATGACGAAAACAAAAAAAAGATTGATGACGCTAAACTTAAAATTGCCGAATTGAAAGCTGTTCAAGATAACCTTGCTTCTATTTCTCGCGCGATTTCTACTCTCAATCAAATTCGCCTGTCCGCTTCTGATTTTGTTCACTCTAGCTTTATAACCGAAGCTTTAAAAGTCGTTTATCGCTATGACTTTTCCTTGAACGTTGACATTGAAAATCTTGAAGCTGTATTGAAAGTTCTTAAAAAACTCGCTAAAACCAAAAATACCTCCGAAGCCGCAAATACAATTTCTGATACCGCGTTTTCTACTTCTGAAGACAATGATTTTGATGACGCTGTTGACTACCTTTTTAAAACGAAAAAAAGTCGCCTAATTTGACGACTTATCATTATTTTTAATTTTGCCTAGGTTTTGATACTTAGGTGCCAAAAAACACCTAACACAATTTGTGGTGACGCCTAAGGGATTCGAACCCTTGAACCCGCCGTGAGAGGGCGGTGTCTTGACCACTTGACGAAGGCGCCATATTTCAACGCCGCAAATATTATCACAGATTTAAAAAAGCGTCAAGAAATTTTTTGCGTTGCCAAAATTACCGCCGTTATTTATAATATTAAAAAAATTGTGGGAGGTTATGCAAATTTGAATTTTGTAGATACACATTGTCATTTGAACGACGAAAAATTTTCTGAAGATTTATTGGAAGTTTTGGAACGCGCCAAAATTTCCGGCGTCAATCGAATTATAAATTTCGGCGATACTTTGAAAAGCTCCGCCGCCGTCGTTGAACTTGCAACAAAATTTGAAGAATTGTACGCGGGCGTTGGTATTCATCCTGAAGAAATTTCCGGCTTCAATGAAAATTCGGCTGAAAAAATTATCGAACTTGCCAAAAATAAAAAAGTTGTGGCGATTGGCGAAATTGGACTTGATTATTATTGGGAAAAAGATTCAGAAAAACGCCTGCAACAACAGAAAATTTTTATTGAGCAACTGGAAATTGCGCGGCAAGTCAATTTACCCGTTTGCATTCACGAACGAGAGGCGCACGGCGACGCACTCAAGATTTTAAAAACTGAAGGTAAAAATCTGCGCGGCGTTATGCATTGTTATTCAGGCAGTTTGGAAATGGCAAAAGAACTTTGGAAAATGGGCTGGCTTATCGGCGTTGACGGTCCACTTACTTTTAAAAATTCTGCGAAATTGCCGGAAATTGTAAAAGCCGCGCCGCGTGAAATGATTCTGATTGAAACTGACGCGCCGTATCTTGCGCCCGTACCCAACCGCGGCAAGCGCAATGAGCCGAGTTTTGTTATTGACGTGGCTAAAAAAATTGCCGAAATTCGCGGCGAAACTTTGGAAACCGTCGCGCAGTACACCACTAAAAACGCCGAAAATCTTTATAATATTGGAGTGAAATAAATTTTGAAGAGGCTGCTTTTTTTACTAACGCTGATTTGTATGGTAATTTCAACAAATGTAACTTTTGCTGAAGATATTGGCAAAGGAAAAAAACTAATTTACATACCGATTGACAACCGCCCGATAAATTTAATTCAAACAATCGAAGTTGCGGAACGGCTCGGCTATGAAGTTTTGGTACCGCCGGAAATTTTTTTGGGAACGGGTCCAAAACCGGAGCAATACGGCAACCCCGCCGAACTTTGGAATTGGTTAATTTTAAACGCGCCAAAAGCTGACGCCGCCGTAATTTCAACTGACGCAATGTTATATGGAAGTTTGGTAGGTTCTCGCAACCACATTTTAACCAACGAAGAAATTTTATCCCTCGCAAAAAATTTTGAACAACTTCACAATGAAAATCCCGCCCTGCCAATTTACGCCTTCGCAACAATTATGAGAACGCCGCGCTCCGCAAGCGCAACTTCAAACGCTGAACCCGAATATTATAAAACTTACGCCGCAAAAATTTTTAACTATACCGCGCTGAAAGATAAATCCGAAACTGAAAAACTTTCTGAAATGGAACAAAGCGAAATGGCTGCTCTTGAAAAAGAAATTCCGGCTGAATATCTTCAAGATTGGCTAGGACGCCGCGCCAAAAATTATGACGCCAATAAATATTTCGTAGATTTAACAAAGAAAAACGCCTTCAAATATTTTTTGGTAGGTTGCGATGACAGCGCGCTTTTTTCACAAACACATTTGGAAAGCAGACACTTGACAGAATACGGCAAGCCGCTTGGCAAGGAACTTTTTCAAGTTATGTCGGGCGCAGATGAATTGGGTATGTTAATGTTAAGCCGCGCAATTAACAACGATTTACACCTTGTACCTTCAATTTCTATCAGCTACAATGACGGCAAGGGCGGCGATACAGTTCCAACTTTCAGCAACGAAAAAATCAGTGAATCGCTTGAGGGCGCAATTCTTTCAGTTGGCGGCATTCGTGTTACCAATCCTGAAAACGCTGATTTAGTTTTGGCAATTCATACTTTTCCCAACGGTAAAACCGTAAACGCCGACAGCAAAAAAAATAAACGCAGAGCGCATACCGGAATTGGTCCATATATGAAAATGTTGAAAGGCTACGTGAAAAATAATTATCCTGTCGGCGTTGTCGATATTTCAACTTCAAACGGCTCTGACAACGCGCTTATGCAACGTTTGAAAAGAGATAACCTGCAATTCAAAATTCGCTCGTACAGCGGCTGGAATACGGCAACCAACAGCGCGGGCTTTTTAATCGGCGCGGGCGTTTTAACAAATCAAATGACTAATGACGATATTTACGCCCTGCTGATGACGCGCTACCTTGACGAATGGGCGTATCAAGCGAATATCCGCACGCAAATTAACAACGGCTTAATTTGGGCAATCCCCGGCGACGGCAACGCTTGGAATTTGGGGACGCGGCAAGAAGGCTTAGAAAAACTTGCCGGCGAAAAAATCAGTGAATTTGCAAAAAAGAATTTCCGTCTGCCAAAAAATTATTCCTTGAAAAATATTCAAGTGCTTTTCCCGTGGAACAGGACTTTTGAAGCTGAAATTACTTTCGACTTGGAAGAAAATTAACAAAAAAATTTACCCGCTGCAGAATTTTGCAACGGGCTTTTTTATTTTTTGAATTTGGAAAATTTATATTCTTTGAAGGGTGGCAGATCTGCCAAATTGAATTTAAATTCTTTCAACGTGCGCTTGATAATTTCGTCTGTTAATTTTTCTGCGGGTAATTGGCGAATCAAGCGTACCAAAAAAGTTGCGGCGTCGGAGGTTGTGTCGCCGTAAGAAATTTTTTGCGCCCGCTGTAAAATTAAATCCATTCGCGCAGATTCTATTTTTTCAAGCGTACATTCTTTTTGTAAGTGCGGGAATTCTTGAATAATTTTCTGCTGAATTTCTCGAAAGGGCGTTTCAGGCGCGTCGATAAAAATTTTGCGAATTGCGCCCTTCAATTTTTCGCGTTCCTTGACTAAACAAATATTGCAGAGAATTTCATTTGGCGGGCAAAGCAGGTTACAGCATTTGCATTTGTGCCAGCCGCCTTGAATTTTTCGCTTTTCGGCTTTTTGGTAACTCAAAATTGTTTCCAGCAAAAATTTTTTTCTGTCTTCAGGAACGGCGGCAATTTTTCTTTCGCCTGTTGAAATTTCGGCGGGCGTAAGTTTAATTTCGTCAATTTTTTTGGGAGTTTGAATTTTTTTAATTAAGCGCGGCGGCTTGTCAAAACTTTTGCCCAATTTAATTTCTGAAATAATCGGCTCATCGGGCGAAATTTTGTCATTGATTTTTTTTACAAAGTCGGGCGCGCCAAATTTCAGCATATCCTTGAAAGAATTATCGTTTGAATCGACGATTAAAATTTTGCCTTCGACTTTGACGGGGAAAAATTTATCTGCGAAAGTTTGAAAAATTTCATACCAGCAATTAAAAATTTCTTGGTAAAGGATTTTGTCGCGCAGTTCAGGGTTAAGTTTAAGCAAAGATTTTTGAAAAACCGTACCCAAAATTTCCGGCTCACTCAAGAAATTTCCTCCTCAAAATGTACCGCGCCGTTTTCAACTTGAAAAATTTTGCCTTCGACTTTGACCGGGGAAAAATTTATCTGCGAAAGTTTGAAAAATTTCATACCAACAATTAAAAATTTCTTGGCAAAGGATTTTGTCGCGCAGTTCAGGGTTAAGTTTTAGCAAAGATTTTTGAAAGACCGTACCCAAAATTTCCGGCTCGCTCAAGAAATTTCCTCCTCAAAATGTACCGCGCCGTTTTCAACTTGAAAAATTTTTCCGCAAATTTGCGCCGGAAAATACGCCCGCTCGGTTGCAGTTATCAGCGTTTGAATTTTTTGAGTAAGTAAAAAGTCTAAAAGTTTTTCCCTGCGCGAGGCGTCTAATTCGCTCATCACATCATCAAGCAAAAGAACGGGATATTCGCCCGCGGCAGATTTAATCATTGCAATTTCGGAAAGTTTCAAGGCAAGCGCGGTTGTTCGCAGTTGCCCCTGCGAGCCGTAGAGCCGCAATTCTTTTCCGTTGATAAAAAAATTTAAATCGTCAAGGTGTGGACCAAAACTTGTGGAGCCGCGCGCAATGTCAATAAAATTTCTGGAGCTGAAAATTTTGTAATACCAACTTTGCAGATAATCGCAGTTGAAATTTTGCGGCGCGTAAACATTTTTTAAATCGTGAATTTCGTAGACAAGCAAAAGATTTTCAGATTGTGCGGAAATTTTTTTCTGCATTTCATTAGCCAAAATATTTAAATTTTCAACGGCGGTAATTCTTTTGGCGGTAACTTTGGCGGCGGCGGCTGCAAGTTGTTCGTTCCAAATTTCCAAACTGTTTGGCGCGGCTGTACCTTCACGAATTTTTTTTAACAAATTATTTCGCTGTTCAATCAGGCGGTTGTAAGTTGCAAGTTCAGAAAAATAAATCGGCGCAGTTTGTGCAAGCGTAATATTTAAAAATTTCCTGCGCGACGCCGGGGAATTTCTGAAAATAAATAAATCTTCCGGCGAAAACATAACCGCGTTTAACTTTCCAATACAATCACGCAACTTAATTGAATTACCGTCCAGTAAAATTTTGCGCCTGCCGGAGTGCGCGGGAATTTCCAAGGCCAAAACGTGCGAAACGTCCAGCTTAGAAAAATTAATTCTGATAAGCGCGGCGTCATTCGTCCAGCGTACCAATTCAGAATCTTTGGCAACCCGCGCAGTACCGAGCGCAGAAAAATTTACCGCCTCCAAGATATTTGTCTTGCCTTGTGCGTTTCGCCCCAAAAAAATATTTATCGTATCGGCAAGATTTAAATTCAGTTCCTCAAAATTGCGAAAATCCCTAAGGTAAAGCGCGGAAATTTTCATTGAGTGCGAATAGGCGTTACAACGTAGGTAATATTTGTATCGTCAGGCAAAGTGAAAACCGCGGGACTCAAAGGCTCATTCATGCTGATTTTTACTGAAGAATCTTTATCTGCAAATCTTAAAAAGTCTTTCACATATCCCAATTTGAACGCAATATTCAGCGGTTGCCCTTCAATTTGCGCGTTAAGGTGGTCAACAACAGTTTGACTGGTGGTAAATGAACTTGCCGAAAGTTCAAACCCTTCATCGTTAAAGCGGCAAATCATAGTATCATATTCAGTTTCACGTGATGCCATTTCAACGTGGCTCATTGCCGAAAGAAAATCTTCAACATCGACTGAAACAGAAGTATTGAAACTTTCAGGAATTAATTTTTCGTGCGGCGGAAATGCTCCATCAATCAAGCGGCAGGTTACAAAAATATTATTAACCGTGCAAGCAATATGTTTATCAGAAAAATCAACCTTAACGCCGCGCTCATCGTGCGTATTGTTTAAAATTCCAAAAATATCGCGCAGGGCAGACGCCGGTACAATAATTTTAATTTCTTCGCTGATTGTATCTTCAATTTCGCCGCCAATGATAACAAGCCTGTGAGTATCGGTTGCAACAAAAGTAATGACATTTTCATTTATTGTAACAGAACAGCCTTTGAAAATCGGGCGGGTATCTTTTTCGCCGGCGCAAGCAAAAAGCGAGCGGTTGATTAAATCTTTCAAAACCTCATTTTTAATGAAAAAAGAATGCGTGTATTCTTGAGTTTGAATTTTGGGGAATTCTTCAGCTTCCATTGTAGCAAACGTGCTTTGTGAGGCGGCAGATTTTATAATTGCAGATTGGTCTGCAACTTCAAATGTAACAATATCGCCGTTCACTTTACTGACGTATTCGGTAATTTGTTTGCCGTTTATGACAATTTCGCCCTCAACTTCAATTTCGGCGGGAATTTTTGCGATTATCCCAATTGAAAAATCAGTTGCCTGCATTTCCAAAATATTTTCCCTTGCAGAAAAATAAATCCCGTTCAAAATTGGCGTTTGCGGCTTGGTAGGTAAAGCCCTTGACACCGAAAGTAAAGCGTTTTTCAAATCTTTTTGTGAGCAAATTAATTTCAAAATTTTTTCCTCCAGTTTAAATTTTAGTTACGCCGAGAGAAATTTTTTCGCCGTTAATATCCCAGTCTTTGGAATTTTCGCAGGTTGAATCAAAAATAATTTCGTCAGCAAGTGCAACCTTTTGAATTTCTTCAGAATTGTTTTTGATAATTTCGGCAAGTTTAGAATTGCCCTGCGCGAAAATTTTAATTCTGTCGGTAATTTCAAATTTGGAATCACGGCGCATAGTTTGAATCTTGCTGATAATTTCCCTTACAAATCCTTCAGTAATTAATTCCGGCGTCAATTTTGTTGAAAGTGCAATGGAAATTTCGTTTTCAGTTTGGACGTTGTAGCCTTCAGTTTGTGCAACGGTAATTTCAATATCTTCACCTGTCAAAATAATTTCGCCGTCGTTAATTTTTAATTTTAATTCGCCGGTTTTATCGAGTTCAGATTTAGCCGCCGCGCCGTTCAAATTTTTAAGCGCGTTTTGAACTGTGCCCATTTGCTTGCCGACTTTTTTACCGAGCACGCGGAAATTCGGTTTAATCTGATATTTAACAAATTCTTCCATATCTGCGCGAAATTCGACGGCTTTAACGTTCAATTCGTCTTCGATAATTTCAACAAAGAATTTCGGCAATTCGACAGCTTTAACAAACATATTTGCAACGGGTTGACGATTTTTAATATTGGCAGCGTTGCGGGCGGCGCGTCCAAGTACAACGATTTTCAAAACTTCGTCCATATTCTTTTCCAATTCGGCGTCAATTTTATTTTCGTCAACAGTCGGGAAATCGCAAAGGTGAACACTTTCAGGCGCGTTGTTGTCGATTGAACAAACTAAATTGCGGTAAATATTTTCAGTGATAAAAGGAACCATGGGAGCGGCGCACTTCGCAAAAGTTACAAGCGCGGTGTAAAGCGTCATATAGGCGTTAATTTTATCCTGCTCCATACCCTTTGCCCAAAAACGCGCGCGGCTGCGGCGAACATACCAATTAGAAAG
>JAFSZS010000212.1 GCA_017455645.1 Selenomonadaceae bacterium
GCCACGATTAACGGCGCGGCGGCTGATTCTGTAAGCATTAAAGGCAATTCTCAAAACAATTTAATAATTGGCGGCGCAGGCAATGACACTCTTTATGGCGGCGGCAATAAGAATGATACTTTGACGGGCGGCGACGGCGCGGACGTTTTCATTTTTGGCAGTGGCGACGGTAAAGACGTCATTACAGATTATTCTGATTCAGATACAATTTATATCGGCAGCAGTTCAGTTGCAAGCGCGTCAATTTCCGGTTCAGATATTTTATTTACCATTGGCAAGGGAACTTTGACAGTTAAAGACGGCGTCGGGCAAAAAATTAATTTCCAAGATTCAAGCGGCACAACTTCCACCAACATTTATGAAAAGGGCGCAATTTATGACGGCGATAAAACTTCTGTAACATTTACAAGCGGCTTGAAAGTAACTTTGGAAAGCAGCGTTGTTACAGCGGACGGCTCGGCGGTAAGCGACGCGTTAAAAATTGTAGGCAATGATTTAAACAATACGATTTACGGCGGTTCCGGCAAAGATACTTTGTACGGCGGCGCGGGCGCAGATTTCCTTTCAGGCGGCGCGGGCAATGACACTTTGTATGGCGGCGCAGGCAATGATACACTTACCGGCGGCGATGGTAAAAATGTTTTTGTCTATGAAGGCGGCAACGATACAATCACTGACTACGCGGCGGGCGACAAAATTAAATTTACCGGCACTGTTAATGTAAGTTACAGCGGTAATGACGTTGTCTTTTCAACTTCCAAGGGTTCGGTTACCGTTACTGACGGCGCAGGCAAAAATATTACAACCGTTGTTGGTTCCAAAACTACCACGCGGCTTTATTCCAATTCCAATGCACGTACTGCCGATTTATTCTACGATAACAATTTCATTTCAGATGATAATAATTTGGATTCAATCACCGAACAAAAATTCACTGTTACTCAAATTAATACTGAAGAAGATAAAACTTTCGCGCAGGACAAAAACATTTTAACTTTTGCCAAAGACAAGTAAAATTCAAAATCTGCGCGAAGTCCCAAAAAATTTGCCCGCTTTAAATTGCGGGCTTTTTTTATATTTAATCTGAAAAAACCGGTTTTAACTTTTGCAGGGCGATTTTTCTGACGCTTTTTGCGGCTTTTCTAGATTTGACGCACAAAAAATAAATGTTAAAATATAAAAAAAGTAAAATCTAACGCTTATGAAATTTTAATATCCATTCATAAAGGAGAAATTTTAATGGAATATAAAAATTTGAACGGTGAAATATACTTGCGCGTCGACCCCAACGAAGAATTATTGACTTCGATAACTAAAACTTGTCGACAGGAAAAAATTTTTGGCGGATGTTTTATTGGAATTGGAGCTTGTAGCGAAATTACTTTATCGGCGTTTGTACCGGCTGAAAATGATTTTGTCATTAAAAATTTTGCGGGAATGTTTGAAATAGTTTCGCTTACCGGCAATATCACAAATGACGCTTTGCACGCGCATGCAATGTTTTCTTACCTTGACGAAAATAAAAATTTACAATGTATCGGTGGACATTTGCGCCGCGCACTAATTAATTACACTGCTGAAATTATTATTCGCCCGGCAAATTCGGTTATCAGTCATCGTTTTGACATTGTGCCGAATGTTGGCGTTTGGAAATTTGACAATGAAAAAATTTAAATTTCAACTCGAAACACTTTTGAAAGTTACGCGCCGCAAAAAAGACGACGCAGAAATGGCGTTTGCTGAAGTTTCGCGCAGGCTTGAGGAACACCGCGCCCGCTTACAGGAACTTTTGCACGAATTGCAGGAAGGGCAAAAAGAATATTCAGAAATGACAGGCGCAGGTAAAACCGTCCGCGTCGGCGTTGTTATGATGTACAATAATTTTTTCAACTGGAAACGTGAACAAATCGAAAATCAACAGCAATTAATTTTGAAAACTATGCAGGAACGACAGCAAAAGTTGAAGAAATTAATGGAACTGATAACTTACTTAAAAAGTATCGAACAGCTCAAAGAAAAACGCCTGCGCGAGTACAAAGAAGAATTACTTGCAGAAGAACAAAAATTCCTTGACGAACTCGGCACGCAACTTCATATGAGGCAAAATTAATTGAAAGGCGATGAAAAATTTGGAAAGTATTCAAGCTATCGACAAAATTTTGGCGTTGACGCGCGTTACCGAAATTCAACAGCGTATTTCTGACATTGAAAAAAAAATCGGCGTCTCTCGCGCAGATTTTCAAAAAACTTTGGAAGCAGAAATTGCCCGCCAATCTGAAAAAGTTCAAAACATTAAACCTATCGAAGAATTTTTGGCTGAAAACAAATTACCCGTGAATGAAAACGCCGCGGCAAATGCTGAAAAAGTAGCCGCCGCTTTAAATCCTACAGAAAAAATTCCCGCTGAAAAAATTCAAACTGAAAAATCTCCCGTTGAAAAAATTCCCGCTGAAGATTCTGAAGAAAAAATTTTGCTTGATAAAATTCAGCAACTTTTGACAGAATACCGCGATGAACTGCGCGAAGAAATTCCAACGCGCCAAACTCAACGCTACAGAGAAAGTTTTTCTCAAATGTCAACCGAGCAAATGCTTGAACGCGCGGCGCGTAAATACGGCGTCGAACCTGAACTTGTAAAAGCCGTGGCAACCGCCGAATCAAATATGAATCAAGGCGCAGTTTCGCAAGTTGGAGCGGTCGGCGTTATGCAACTTATGCCGGAAACTGCCGCAAGTCTCGGCGTTAATCCCTATGACGAAAAAGAAAATATCGAAGGCGGCGCACATTATATCCGCCAAATGCTGGACCAATTTAACGGCAATGTAAGCAAAGCCGTTGCCGCGTACAATGCAGGACCGGGCGCAGTTCAAAAATACGGCGGCGTTCCACCTTACAGCGAAACTCAAAATTACGTCGGGCGCGTTTTAGATTTTTACGTTAAATAAATTAGGGAATAGGGAGTGGGGAATAGGGAATAGAAAAAAGTTTTCACTACCCACTACCCACTACCCACTATTCCCTAAAATCGACCGAAGGGAGTTTTAAAAAATGGCTAAGAAAAAAAGTATTTTCCGGCGAATTTTCAATTTGTTTTTGGTATTATTTATATTGTTGATATTGGCAGTCGGCGGCGTGGTTGCGGCAATTCATTTTGACTATCTGGACCGCGCCGTTGTCGAGGAAAAAATTCAATGGGTAAATGAGCAAGTCGGATTGTACAAATTGCCGGTTGTAGGTTACGGCGGAATTTTTGAATATTTTCAAGTACCGGAAGGCGTAATATGGCCGCCGCCACCGCCTGAACCGGAGCCGGAAAAACCGGACGCAGTTACAGTAGCAAATAAACCGGCAGAAACTGAACCAACGCCCAAAAAATCCAAAGAAGTTAAAATTTCGCAAAAAGATTTAGAGGCACAAGCCGCGGCGCGTGAGGCAGCAGAGAAAAAGCGTATTTCAAAACTTGCAAGAATTTATGACAATATGTCGCCCGAAGAAGCCGCAAAAGCTCTTGACAGTGTAAGCCTTGATACCGTTGTTTTGATTCTGCAAAAAATGGACGAGAGCAACGCCGGTAAAGTTTTGGCGAAAATGGATGCAAATCAAGCCGCCCAAATTACCCAAATGTTGATGGACGGCGACCGCCGCAGATTGTAATTCAGTGAAAAGTGAAAAATAAAAAGGGACTAGAGCCTGAAAGTTCTAATCCCTTTTATTTTTTCCACTACTCCCTACTCCCTACTCCCTACTCCCTACTCCCTATTCCCTAATCAAGGAAGTTCGGGCAAATTTCTTGCAACGGCAGAATTTCTGATAATTTCTTCAATGCGCTGATCCAGTGCCAATTCTTGTTTGTGAATACTTTCAGCCGTTTCAAATGCAACAGCGTCATTTTCTGAAACGCCCTGCGCGTAATATTTCCACGCTTGAATTGTAACGTAGGTAGATTGTGCGCGTAAATCTGCCAAATATCTTGCGCCGCTCGGTACTTGAATTTTATCAAGTTCAGCCTGCCTTGCCTCAAGCGTCGGAATAATCGTATTGCTGATATAGTCAAAAATTTCTTCGCGCTGTGAATCGCCCATTATCCCGCTTGAAGTGCGTTGCATTACGATAAAATTTGTCTGCTGATTGTAAAAAGTATCGTTGTAACCGTCCACAATTTCTGCAGTTGCGTCAATGTAGTTATCAATATCTTTTTGAATAATCGGCGAAACTGTTGCAAGGTATTCTTTGTAGTTGTCGATACTGACGATTTTCCAGGCGTTGTTGTCGAAGGCGAAACTCAAGCCGGGAAATTTCCACGTTTCGCCAAAAAGTTCAAAATAATCTCCGCTCATCTGCAAGCCTACGTTGCTGAAATTTTCCAGCGTAACTTTCAAAGTGAACGGCGTTTGCGTATTTTCATTGACAATATTAACATCGGCGGTTGCTTTATTGCCCAAATTTTCCACATTTTCCACGCTGGTAATTATCGTACTGCGAATTAAACTTCTTTCAAGCAGTAAATCAAAATCTATTCCGAGTTGCCGCCCTTTCAAAATTTCTTCCGGCAATGACCAATAGCCCGTTTCAATTTTTGTATTGATAACTTTTATTGCGCCTTGGCACATTTGCGGGCGTATCAGCACATAAAAATTTTCAAAAAGCAAGCGTTCACTCATTGAAAGTTGCTTGTCTTTTTTGAACATATCGCCGGTTAAATCGTCGTAGGCGCGATTTACAACCGTGATTAAATCTACGTGTTTATGAAAATTTTCAAGGTCGCCCAATTCGATTGATTCAACAACTTTATTCATTGCGTACAAAGGAGTTTTCGTGCGGCTGGTGAAATTCCAAATTGCGTAACTTATACCGACTATCAGCGCAATTAAAAAAAATATTCTTTCGTATCTTAGGCGTCGCCGCCGCGCACGCACTCTTTTTTTCCAAGTATAATCGTCCACTGAATCCTCCGCTTTCAAAGTTTTTTCTGCGTTATTATAGTAAATGTGTCAAAAATTGTAAACGAGGTGGAAATTTTGAACTTGCCGCAATGTGAAATTTTATATACGCCGAAAATTCCTGACTGTGAATTTTTGTTTGCAGCGGGCGGGCGCGTTCCTTCCCAAAATTTTTTAAAGCCGTCACGCAGGGCAGAAAGATTTTTGCTGTCGATAAGGGAATTGAAATTTGCCGCGCCTGTAATGTTTAGAAATTGTAAACGAGGTGGAAATTTTGAACTTGCCGCAATGTGTAATTTTATATATGCCGAAAATTCCTGAATGCGAAATTTTGTTTGCAGCGGGCGGGCGTGTTCCTTCCCAAAAATTTTTTAAAGCCGTCGCGCAGGGCAGAAAGATTTTTGCTGTCGATAAGGGAATTGAAATTTGCCGCGCCTGTAACATTTTGCCAAAAATTTTAATTGGCGATTTTGACAGCGCAGAAAGTGCCGCGCTTGATTGGGCGATTAAAAATAAAATTCCTGTCGAGCGTCATCCCGTCGAAAAAGATTTTACAGATACGCAACTTGCACTTGAACTTTTGCCGAAAAAAAAGTCTGCGCTTATCACGGGGATTTTTGGCGGCAGATTCGACCATTTATTCAGCAACGTTTTAACCTGCGCGAATGTCAAAAGTAAAATTTTTCTTGCAGACGAAAAGGAAATTATTTTCTACGTCAAAGGCGGCGAAAGTGTCAAGGTTAGATTTTTTGAAAAACCGGTCGCAGTTTCACTTTTGCCGATAACCGAAATTTGCGCGGGCGTTAAAACTGAAAATCTTCATTGGGAACTTTCAAACGCCACGCTTAAGCAAAATTTTCCAAACGCCGTAAGCAACCGCGCCGAAAGTTCAGAAATAAAAATAAGCGTCGAACGAGGGACGCTTGCACTTTATTTTTGTTTCAGTGATTCAATTTCAGCTTGAATTTTTTTGAATTTTTCAGAGGCAACGGCAGCGGGGCTTTTTGACATTTCTGCTAAAACTTTTTGCAACTTCGAAATTTTTTGTGCGGTAAATTTTTTTAACAGCGGCGATTTTTCTTTTTTCATGACTGCAGAAACTCGCGCAGGATTTTTTGCCGCGCTTATTATTTCGTAGATTATCCCGCCGACTTCTGCCAAGTCAATATCTGCAATGTACCGGTCGTTATTTTTCAGCCACTCCAACAATTTTTCTGTAGCGTTCATTGGTTGCAAAATTAGTTGTTGCACTGATTTTAAAATTTCCGGCGAATCACTCAAAATTTCAACGATTAACGCGCCGCCCATTCCCGCTATACAAATTGTTTCTACTTCGCCTTCGCGCAGGACTTTTAAACCGTCGCCTAATCTTACTTCGATAAAATCACTTAAACCGGCGGCGGAAATATTTTTTTTTGCGGCGTCAAGCGGACCCGAATTTTTATCGCTTGCAATGACGAAAGACGCCCGCCCGCTTTTCACAAGTTCAATAGACAAATAGCCGTGATCCGCTCCAATGTCAGCTACGCGGCTGTTCTTTTCTACAAAATTTAAAACTGCTTTAATTCTTGAGTCAATCATAAAATCACCAATTAATTTTGGGCAAAAAAAATGGCTCCCCGGACTGGACTCGAACCAGTGACTCCCTGATTAACAGTCAGGTGCTCTACCGACTGAGCTACCGAGGAACGTTGCATTGTGATTATAAACAACCTGCGCGAAATTGTCAATATAAAAATTTGTGCAACTTTCTACAGTAAATGCTATAATATTTTTCGTTGTACAAAATTTTTAGACAGGTGGTAGTTGATGAGAGTAAAACTTTTTTTTCTGCTCGACGTGCTTGCAACCAGTATTCTTACGGTTTATACATTTTTCTTGCGCGACGAGGAAGTAGCAATTTCAACGGGTATATCAGTTTTTGTGGTACTTTTTCCGCTGTGCCTTTGGCTGTCTGAAGCGTTGGTGCTTCAATTTGCTAAGGGCGTTCTTGCAAATACCGAAATTAAAGTAAACAACAAAGCCGCGCTGAAAAAAGTTGTTGAAGTTGATACAGTGGCAATGCCAATGAACAGATTTTTGACGAACGGCGAATATTTTATCACTGATTTATATTCGGACGCACTTTCGCAAAATGAATTGTTATCTTACGCGGCGTCAGTCGAACAGTACGCCACGCACTCTTTCGGCAGGTTAATTTACAAAACTGCACTTGGGCGCGGCTTGAAAGTTTTCAATGTTGAGGCGGCGTCAGAAATTCCCTGCTGCGGCGTTGAGGCAATTTTGGACAATAAACCAATTCGCCTCGGCAACCCGCAATGGATACAAAATCAGGGCGTGAAAATCAGCAATTTACTTTTAACGAAAATTGACCAGCTTGCAGTTCACGGCAAAACGCCGCTTGTTTTGAGTATTGGACTTATGGCGCGCGGGATTGTTGCGCTGAAAGATGAAGTTAATCCCGAATCAAGCAGTTTCATTCAAATTTTAAAGCACAACAATTTGGAGCCGGTACTTTTAACCGCCGCCAACAATCGCACTGCCAAAAATTTTGCAAAGGATATGGAAATTGACACGGTACGAAGTGAACTTTCGCCCGACGATAAAGCGCGTGAAGTTCAAATTTTACGCGCCAAAAAGCAAAATGTAGCTGTGATTGGTAACGAATTGCACGACCTGCCCGCAATGTTTACGGCTGATGTTTCATTAATTTTTAAAGACAACGAATCGGCAACCGTAACTGAAGACAGCGACGTTAAACCGGACTTTGAAATTTCAAATTTGCACAAATTTTTTACCCTGCGTGAAGTTGCAATTTACGCAAAAAAATTAATCAAAGTCAACCGCGGAATTTCGTACTTGTCAATGATACTGTTGACGCCGCCCGCAATAATGATGACGCTTGAAAATTCGCCTGTGCCTTTTTCGCCGGCAATGGCAGTTTCGGGCGTGGTACTTTCAGCATTTTTAATTTTATTTAATTCATTACGAATGAGAAAATCCCGCAATTAAAATCTGTCAATGAAATTGAAGACTCGCTCAAAATATTTCGGCGGGTCTTTTATTTTTGAATCAGCATGTCCCGCGCCTTCGACAACGAATTTTTCTTTAACCGGCGCGTTGGAGGCGTTATAAAGTTTGTCAAGCATTTCAAAAGGTACAAGTTTATCTGCGTCGCCGTGAATAAAAAGTGTAGGAACTTTTGTATTTGGCACGCTTAAAATTGGCGCGGCGTCGGAAATTGCAACGCCGGTTTTAATTTTGCTTACAATGTCAACAATATTCATAATTGGAAATTCCGGCAAGCCAAAAATTTTTTCCAGTTGCGCGGAAAACATTTCATAAGCTGAAGTGTAGCCGCAATCTTCGACAACGGCGCGAAGATTTTTAATGTCAAGTGCGGACGCCATTAAAACAGTTGCCGCGCCCATTGAAACGCCGTGCAAAATAATTTCGGCTTGCGGGTCTCTTTCAATAATTTTTTCGCACCAAATTTTAATATCTTGACTTTCCAACGCGCCCATTGTCAAAAAAATTCCTTCGCTTGTACCGCTTGCGCGTAAATCCGGCGTCAAAACGTTGTAGCCGTGTTTCAAATATTCTTCCGCGTAGTCAAAGGCGAAAGTTTGCTCTCTGCCGTAGCCGTGCACCAAAACCGCCCAACGATGACTTGTATTTGAAGGCAAAAAATATGTTGCGTGCAAATTTAAATTGTCTGCACTTTGAATTGTCCAAATTTCGCTGTCAAAATTCGGTCGCGCAGGAGGTTTTAAATCAGGGTCTGCGATATTTGCCGTAGCTTGCGGCGGCTGATTATTTTCCCGTTTGAGTGCAAAGGTTACGAAATAATCGCCAATGAAATATCCCGCGGCGATAAAAAGAATTCCAAGCAGTGAAATTGCAATTAAAAATTTTTTCAAGCTGTATCACTCCAATAATTTTAGTACCAAAAAAAGCCTCCGAAGAGGCTGTAAATTTCAAAAAATATGGTCGGGATGACAGGACTTGAACCTGCGACCTCATCGTCCCGAACGATGCGCGCTACCAAACTGTGCTACATCCCGTAAACGCCGCTTATTATATCAGCTTTAAAAAAAATTGCAATAGCCGCCCAAAATTTTTTCTAAGTACTAAAGTTGACAGCAAAAAGAGGGGGGGGGTAGAATAATTGCGCTTGAAAGGAGAAATTATTATGGCTAAAAAGAAAAAGAAAAAACAGCGCAAAATTTATGATTCTGAATATATCAGTTACGTTGAGCGCGGTTATTCGGCGGCAGTTTTTATTACTCGTGATGTTGTGGATTCGATTGATACTGCCGGTAAATGGATTGAAATTTTGGATACTGAAGGCGACAAAAATAAATGGAACCAATGGGATTTTAAAAGTATCACGGTTGAAATTTTTCCCCGAAAGATTAATCCTGTTTATCCCAAAAATTCAGATGTCGACGAAAAACATTATATAACTTGGAAAACTGCCCAAAAAGATATAGCGACTCAACGCCTTGAAAATTACGTTGGCGAAAAATTTAAAATTCTGCCAAAACTCGTCAAGGTAGCAAAAACAATCAAATCACGTGTAACTGACAGCGAATTTGGAACCAAAGAAAAAGTTACAGTTGTAGGTCATGAATGGCAATATCACATTTTGTCTGTAAAACGCCTTTAAAATTGGCGTGTTGACGCGGTTTTGAAAAGTTTTAAAAATTTTTTTGTAAGGGGGGTTGACAAAAGAATTTTTGTGAAGTATTATACGCAAGCTGATTCACTTCAGTACCGAATCAGCAAGGCTCCTTGAAAACTAAACATTGTCTTTAACGCAAGTGCGAGAAACTTTTAGTCAAGTTCAAACTTTTTTTGGAGAGTTTGATCCTGGCTCAGGACGA
>JAFSZS010000001.1 GCA_017455645.1 Selenomonadaceae bacterium
CGGCATTTCTTTTTGGCGCAAAAAGAAACGCCTAGCAAAGAAAGAGCAACTGTTCTTGTTCATCACAGTTGCAAGCCCGCTGAAATCGCATCCGTGCGATTTGCGCGGGCGGCGCACGTCCTGTGCGCCTTCCTTCTTTTGTAATTTTTAATCATTAACTTTCAAGTAACGGTACAAAATAAGCCTCCGTGCCGATAACTTTTTCTTGAGAAAAGCGGCAGTACACGGCGGAAGGTTTATCCCCCAACATAAAGCAACTAAAAGTTGTAAAGCCTTCAAGATGCCCGCTGTCAGTCAACGCTTCAAATTTCGGCGTGCGGACAAATTTTTGATACATAAATTTATTGGATTCACGGCAAACAACCTCGTCGGGATTTTCAATTTGGTGTTCGTAGATTGTATTTTTGGTTGCGCCGTCGATTATTGAAATATTTCTGCCTTCACGCCCCCAAATCGGTTTTTTGATAAATTCGCCGCTGTCAATCAAGTTTAAATCTTCTTCAAAATAGCTCGGCAACATATACCGCTCAATAATTTCTGCCTCGTGCGAATTGAAAAATTTTCCGCTCAAATAAATTTGCCATACCAACGCCAAAAAAGATTTATTCTGCATAATAATTGCTTCCGGCGGATTGAACATTTCAAATTTGCCCTCGGCGTACTTTTCCAAAAACATAACGCCTAAATCGCTGCCGTCGGTTGCAGTTTCTTCAATTAAAATTTCCATTGGGTGCAAGCGGTAAATCGCCCCCGCGTGCCGCCCGTCCGGCAACAGTAAGCCTTCATCATCAACTTGCAATTCGTAAAATGATACAAATTCCACGTCGGCAGCCGGTGAATTTACCTGCATTAAATCCATTAAATATTTTGTCGTGCCGAAATCTTCAATATAATCATCAAAGCACGAAAAAATAAATGGACGCGTGCTGTTAAAATTGCCGTCGCGCAGGTTTATTTGAGGCGGCGAAATTTTTTGTTTCAGTTGGTACAGAAAATTTGTTAAGCGTTGTTCTTCGCCGAAATTGGGATTTTTATAGCCGAAACTGTCAGCCGCAATTTGATTCACATAGTACGCCTCGATTATCGCGCAGGGCGTATCTGAATTTATTTCTATAACTTTAAAATCGTTGTTTTCGTCAATGACAAAATCGAAACGTGAAAGCCACGTCGATAAATTCAGCGCGTTTGGAATGTTCAAAAATGGTAACAGCTTGAAAGGAATATCCATTTGAGCCTGAAAAGTTTTTGGGGCTTGTTGGAAAATTTTTACAACATTTTCAAAAATTGCAAAAATTTCGCGACTTGCCTCCTTCAATTCAAGATAAAAATATTTGTCGAAAGTAAAAGCCGAAAGCGCGGGGTAACGGTCGGGATAATCGCCGTATTGCACGAACGGCATAATATTTCTGTCGATTAAATCAATGTAAGAATTTCTTTGCGTTATCATCATAACAATCACCAACTTTTAAGACGCCGCTGAACTTGCGGGCGTGCGCGTACCTGCCGAGCCAAATCCTGTTTTTGCATTGGAAGAAGACGAGGTACTGTCTTTTGATAGATTTACTTTTGAATTTGAATTTGTAGCATTTGAGTTTGAATTTGCAGCAGTGGAATTTGTAGTATTTGAATTATTGGAGACTCTGCCCGCGCCGCCTGCAGTTGTATTTTTGTCGTCATTACGTTTAAGCGGCTCTGAAACGGTGTAGCGATTTTGGGCGGCGTTCCACGTGCCCGCGGGACTTGAAAAGCCGTGAAAAAGATAATACCCCGCCGCCATTCCCGCAATTAAACCCGCCGCGCCGTAAAGATAATCAAGGGAGCCGTCTTCTTGCCGCCGAAAAGTTACGGAGCGTCCGTCATCGTATCGCGCAGTTTCTGTACCGTCGCCGTTATCAATGAGCGTGTATTCAACGCCGTTATCGTCAGTCAAACGTTGCCCCGCCAATTTTTGATTTTCGTTTTGCGTTTCGGTATTTTGGGCGGGCTTTTCTTCATCTGAAAAACAGCCGCCGATTAAAAGCGCGGTTGCCAAAAATGTACCGACCAAATATTTTGTCTTGCTCAATTTTGCCACCTTCCCAAAAATTTATCGCAGTAAATCAATTTTTTTCAATGGAGTAACCGTATTTGTTATTTAAATTTTAATTTTATAAACGCATTTCTTTCTTTGGCGCAAAGAAAGAAACGCTTAGCAAAGAAAGAGCAACTGTTCTTGTTCATCACAGTTGCAAGCCCGCTGAAATCGCATCCGTGCGATTTACGCGGGCGGCGCACGTCCTGTGCGCCTTTTTTTTATTTTCTATACTTTGAGGTCTTTCCAAAAATTTATCGCAGCAAGTCAATTTTTTCAATGGTGTAGCCGTGTTTGTTAAGAGCTTTAATAATTCTGTCAATGTGTTGCAAATTGTGCGTTTCGACTGTTACGCCGAGCAAAACTTTTTTGAAACTGTTTGTAACAAGTGCTTGATTGTGATCCAGTTTTACAACATTGGCGTTTTCGTCTGCCAAAATCTTTGCAATATTCAAAAGTTCGCCGGGTTTATCGGGCAGTTGCACATTGAAAGAAAAAATTCTACCGCGTGCAATTAACGCCTTGTCAATCAAGCCGGACAAAGTGGAAATGTCAATATTGCCGCCGCTTACAATCGCCACAACTTTTTTACCTTTGAAATTTAACTTACTTGACGCCGCCAAACTCAAAACGCCCGCGCCTTCAGCAATTAATTTGTGCTTTTCAATCAAGCTTAAAAGCGCGCTCATAATTTCCATTTCGTTTACTGTAATAATTTCGTCCAGATATTTTTTGCAAAATTCAAAAGTTAAAGTACCGGCAGTCTTAACGGCGCAACCGTCCGCCACAGTATCGGCACTTTTCAAAGTTACGATTTTTCCTGCGTCGAGGGCTGCCTTCATACACGCGGCATTTTCCGGCTCCACGCCAATAACTTTTACATGAGGGCTAACAACTTTTGTGGCAAGTGCAACGCCGCTTGCAAATCCGCCGCCGCCAATCGGTACAAGAATTGCGTCAACGTCTTTCAATTCGTTAATAATTTCAAGTGCGGTTGTACCCTGCCCGAGTAAAACTTCCCTGTCGTTGAAAGGATGAACATAAATGTAGCCGTGCTTTTTCTGAAGTTCGAGGCTGTAAGCGTAGGCGTCGTCGAAGCTGTCGCCGTGTAAAATGACTTCCGCGCCGAAATTTTTTGTTGCCTCAACTTTCAAAATTGGAGTTGTAGCCGGCATACAAATTACAGCTTTAACGCCCAATTTTTGTGCGGCAAATGCTACGCCCTGCGCGTGGTTGCCTGCAGAAGAAGTTATAACGCCCTTAGATTTTTCTTCAGCTGTAAGTTGCGAAATTTTGTTGTACGCGCCGCGCAATTTAAATGCTCCGGTATGTTGCATATTTTCCGGCTTGATATAAATTTCGTTGCCGCTTTGCTCTGAAAAAAAATCACTTTGAATCAGCCGCGTTTTCTTGACAATTCCCGAAAGTTGCTTATCTGCGCGGTAAACGTCTGCAATAGTTGTAGTTTCAACAATTTTTTTATTTTCGTCATTTGATACTGTTGATTTATTTTCTTCCAAAATTAATTCCCTCCAGAAATTATTTCCCTATTCCCTATTCCCTTTGCACTATTCCCTAAAAAAGTCCTGCGCGACGGTGGTTTTATTTTCTTCCAAAATTAATTCCCTCCAAAACATTTTTAATACCCCGTACGCGCCACAGAATCGCCCATAACACGTTTTCAGCAACTTGTACGAGGTTTTATATTAAAATAAAAATTGACCCGCCTTAAAATCGATTTCAGAAAATCTGTTAATTTTTATTGGCGTCAACAGTGAAGAAAAGCCAATTTCCGCGCTGCGTAACATTCATTTTGATATACCCGTACCAATGATAACGATTGGGCAAAATATCTTTGACAAGGCGATTAACGCAAAAATTCACGTCAGCATATTGTGAATTGTAGGGAGCCATTCCCCAAGATAAACGCCAGCCTTCCCTTGCAATTCTTTGAGCAATATAGCCGAGCGCGTCTTCAGCCGTGTTGGAATGAAAAGCAAAATACCTGCCGTTGGTATCTAAAAATTCCTGCGTGTAATAAAAATATCTGCCGTCAATGTTAGGGTACAAATTCGGGAAATAAGCCGCTTCCCAACTGTGCGTAGTTTGCATAATTTCAAGCGGCGCGTTAAAGTAAATGTAATTGTTGTATTCGCCGCTGTCAGCAAAACTGAAAGAAGCGTCATCCCAAGTTACGTCAACGCCGTAATATCTGCCGTCGCCAAATTCTATCGTGTTCCAAACGTGAGCTTCAGTACTTTTGCCGTTGTTTGAATAGCCGGACATTTTTCCAACATTCAAATTTAACATACGCCCCAACATATAAAAAGCGTCAGCATAACCTTGACAATTCGCCTTGCCGTCAATCAGCGCGCCAATAGCCGTACAATGACGCGGCGTCTTTTCAGTCCACTTAAAATTATAATATGTGACGCGCTCGGTAATTGTTTCGTGAATGTAATGCTCTTTCAGCAAAGTTGTAGGGCGTTGGTTAGCTTCGTTGACAATTCTAACTGCGATATTGTAAAGC
>JAFSZS010000213.1 GCA_017455645.1 Selenomonadaceae bacterium
AAATATTTTTATCAACGCTTTTGGCATTTTGCGGAAGGTTTTTGTGTCATTTCATTTCAGGCGTAATATTTTTTGCGTCATACGCGCCTGAAGGAATTTCGCCGATAATTTATTCAATAACAGCCAATGCAACTTACCTTGTGCCGGAATTGATAATAACTTGCTTGATTTTAAAAATTTTGCCTGTACAAAGACTTCTTGACACAATGGACAAACATTAAATTAAATTGCAGGAATTGTTTATAAACCGTCGAAAAATAATTTCAAGATTTAGTTTTTCGGCGTAATTTTTTTGCAAGTAAGACGCTAAAAATATTTTTCAAGAATGGAGCGATATAAATGGTACTGGAAATTGAAGAAATTATGAAGATACTCCCGCACCGCCCGCCAATGTTGCTTGTTGATAAAATTTTGGAAATTGAGCCTTTTAAATCGGCGACGGGCTTAAAAAATATCACAATGAATGAGCCGCAATTTGTAGGGCACTTTCCTAATCATCCAATTTTTCCCGGCGTACTGCAACTGGAGGCAATGGCACAGGTAGGCGGCGTTGCAATGTTGTACCCTGCCGAACACCGCGGCAAAATTGCACTTTTCGGCGGTATGGACAATATAAAATTCAAACGCCCAATAATACCCGGCGACACTTTAATTACCAAGGCTGAAATTGTAAAAGTGCGCGGCGTTTTTGGCGTTTTGCATGCTGATGGTTACGTTGACGATAAGCTTGTCTCGGCCGCAGATTTTAAATTTGCACTCAAAACTAATGACGAGCTTTTTGGTTTAAGGAACAAGGAATAGGATTATAGGGAATAGCCAATAGTGATAAGGGAATAGTTTTTTCCTATCCGCTAATCCCTATTCCCTACACCCTAAATTCCTAAATCCTAAACAAGGAGCTGGGCAAAATGATAAATTCGGAAAGTAAAATTCACGAAACGGCGGTAATATCGCCGAGCGCAAAAATCGGGCAAAATGTTACCATTGGACCTTACACGGTTATTGGTGAAGAAGTCGAAATCGGCGACGGCTCCAATATCGGACCCAACGCGGTTGTTGCAGATTATACAACCATTGGTAAAGACTGCAGGATTTTTCAATTTGCGTCCGTTGGTGAAATGCCGCAAGATTTAAAATTCAAGGGCGAAAAAAGCCGTACATTTATTGGCGATAGGACAGTTATTCGTGAAGGCGCAACAATTCACAGAGCAACCGGCGAAGGCAACGAAACGCGCGTTGGTACGGATTGTTTGTTAATGGCTTATATCCACATTGCGCACAACTGCACGCTCGGCAACCACGTCATTATGTCAAATTTGGCAAGCTGCGCCGGTCATGCAACAGTTGAAGACAGGGTTGTTATAGGTGGTATGGCGGGCGTTCATCAATTCGTAAAAATCGGCAGAAATGCAATGGTCGGCGGTATGAGCAAACTTGTTCAAGATGTTGTACCTTATACAATCGTTGACGGACACCCCGCAAAAGTTGTAGGCTTAAATAATGTTGGAATTTCCCGCGCAGGTCTTCCCCTGGAATCGCGCAGATTGATTAAAAAGGCGTACAAAATTTTATATCGTTCCGGCTTAAGTTTGGCTGAAGCTATTGCTGTTATTGAGCAGGAAGTTGATTCTTGCGAAGAAGTTGAACATTTTCTTAGATTTTTGAGAAATGCAGAGCGCGGTATTTGCAGGGAACGCCGCGACGTTGAATAAATTTTTTTATGGAGCTGATTAAATGGAAAAATTGGGAATATTGGCAGGCGCAGGAAAATTGCCGGTGGAATGCGCCCGCGCCGCGCAACAACTCGGCTATGAAGTTTACGCCGTTGGACTTTTGCCGGAAACTGATTCTGAAATTGCAAACTTTTCAAACGATTATGCTAATATCAGCGTCGCCCAACTTGACGCAATTTTAAATTATCTTAAAGAAAAAGAAGTAAGCCGCGTTACAATGATCGGCAAAGTTACGAAGGAATTGCTTTTCAGCGGCAAAGTTCAACCCGATGCAAGAATGTTACAGCTGATAATGTCTTTGCCCGACCGCTCCGACGATACAATTATGATGGCGTTTGTGCGTGAATTGGCTATGAACGGTATTAAAGCCTTTGACCAAACTGCTTTAATCAGAAAATTAATCCCCAAGCGCGGCACAATTTCAAGCCGTGAACCTACCAATGTTGAAAAATCTGATATGGAATTTGGATTTTTCATTGCAAAAGAATTGGGACGCCTTGACATTGGGCAAACTGTAGTTGTAAAAAATCGCGCAGTTATGGCACTTGAAGCGATTGAAGGAACTGACGCCTGCATTTTGCGCGGCGGTAAACTTGCCGGCGGCGGCGCGGTTGTTACAAAAGTTTCAAAGCCGAATCAAGATAACCGTTTTGACGTTCCAACTGTCGGCAAAAAAACTTTGGAAGTTATGGCTGAAGTTGGAGCTACCGCGCTTGCGATTGAGGCGGACAATACTTTGATGGTTGACAGGGCGGGTATGGTTGCCTTTGCCGAAGAAAAAGGTATTGCGATTGTCGCAATGTGATTTTAAATGCCTCTGTCGCGCGTTGAGAGGCTCACAGCGCGTCTATTTCAAGTCAAGGGTACAAATATATCAAAAAACTTTCTACACCCCCAAAATTTGGCGTTTATTTAATTTTTTATCAATGTTAAATTTATATCAAAATTTTTTTCAAGCGAATAGAGGGCGGATTTTTTGAAAATAATGTTTTCAGCCGGCGAAACTTCCGGCGATATTCACGGCGCGTCATTGGCGCACGAAATAAAAAAAATTTCGCCTTCAACCGAACTTTTCGGAATGGGCGGCGATTTAATGGCGGCGGCGGGCGTGCGCCTCGTCAAAAATTACAAAGATTATAACGTTATGGGCGTCGTCGAAGTGATAAAAAACCTGCGCAAAATTTTTCAACTGCTGGACGATTTAACCGAAATTGCCCGCGCCGAAAAGCCGGATTTGCTTGTACTGATTGATTATCCAGATTTTAATTGGCGGCTTGCCAAACGTGTAAAAAAATTCGGCGTCAAAATTCTTTCGTACATACCGCCGAGCGCGTGGGCGTGGCGAAAAGGTCGCGCCGCTGACTGCGCAAAAATCGCCGATGAATTTATTGCAATTTTCCCCTTTGAATTGCCCGTCTACCAACAAGCCGGAGCAAAAATTTCTTTCCTCGGCAACCCGCTTGTTGACACCGTAAAAAATAATTTCACAGTCGAAGAAGCACAAAATTATTTCGGCGTCAAAAATTCTGAACACGTGATTTTGTTAATGCCCGGCAGTCGCAGGCAAGAAATTAAATTGATTCTGCCGGAAATGTTAAAAGCCGCAAAAAATTTATCAGTCATAAAACCTGCGCGATTTTTTTTACCGGTTGCAGATAATGTTGACGAAACAGAAATTGCCCGCCAAATTTCAAGCGCGGGCGTCGAAATTACTTTAACAAAAAATTATCGCTACGATTTAATGAATATCGCAGACGCCGCAATGGCAACAAGCGGCACCGTAATTTTGGAGGCGGCTTTAATGAATCTGCCCTGCGTTGTACTTTACAAAATGGCGCGGCTAAATTATTTTATCGGCAAAATGTTGGTTGACATTGAAAATTTCAGCCTGCCAAATATTTTGGTAAATAAAAAAATTCAGCCGGAACTTTTGCAGGACGAAGTTACCGGCGAAAGAATTGCTGAAGAAATTTTAAAACTGTACCGCGGCGAAAGTCACAGGGAAAAAGTTGTTGCAGATTTAAAATTAGCTTGCGCAAAACTCGGCGAACACGGCGCGGCTGAACGTATAGCAAAAAAAATTTTGGAAGTTGCACAATGAAAAATTATCGAAGATTATTAGCTTACATAAAACCGTACTTGGGGCGGCTGGGACTTGCCGTCATTTGCATAATCATTGCCTCCGGCGCAAATTTATACTTGCCGTGGATTATCAAAGATATGATTGACAAAGTGCTTGCCGAAAAAGATATGGCAATGTTAAATATAATTTCGGTAAGTATCGTGGTAGTTTTTGCAATTCGCGGCTTTTTTTACTTTTGGCAGTCATATTTAGTTTCGTACATTGGACAGCGCGTGGTTGTTGACGTGCGCGAAGTTATGTTCAAAAAATTTCAGCGAATGCCAATGGCTTACTTTGACAAACATCAAACCGGCGAAACAATGAGCTATATTACAAATGACGTTTCAGCAATTCAAGCCGCGCTTGTCGATAACCTGATTGAATTTTTTACAGAGGCGGCAATTTTAATCGGCTCGATTGTTTTAATGCTGTACATTGACTGGAAATTAACATTGCTGACATTAATAACCGTGCCAATGGTCGGCTACGCAATGAAAATTTTTGGGCGAAAAATTAAACGCGCCGGTACACTGATTCAAGAAAGAATGGCAGATATAACCGCACTTTTGCAGGAAAGTATTTCGTCAATTCGCGTGGTAAAATCTTTCGTGCGTGAAGACTACGAAATAAAAAGATTTCGCGCAGAAAACCTTTTGAACTTTCAAGCCGTAATGAAAAATGTTAAATTAACAAGCCTTTTGACTCCAACTGTTGAATTTTTGGCGGCGGTTGCAGTAACTTTAATTGTATGGTTCGGCGGCTATGAAGTTGTTCAAGGGATAATGTCAGCCGGTTCACTTGTTGCATTTTTAACTTACGCGGTAAATTTGGCTAATCCCGTAAAAAGACTTTCCAGAATTTACGGGCGTATGCAACAGGCAATGGCGGCGATTGACAGGATTTTTTCAGTACTTGATATGAAAGAAACAGTAAACGATAAGCCGGACGCCGTTACAATGCCGAAAGTTGCCGGGCAAGTTTCAGTTGAAAATGTAACTTTTTCTTATGACGAAAAACATAACGCGCTTGAAAATGTAAGCTTTGAAGTTTCGCCCGGGCAAATGATAGCCTTTGTCGGTCCCAGCGGCGCGGGAAAATCTACCATTGCAAATTTAATTCCGCGCTTTTATGATGTCAATGAAGGTTCGATAAAAATTGACGGCTACGATATACGCGACGTAACTTTAAATTCACTGCGCGAGCAAATTGGAATTGTACCGCAGGAAACGCTTTTATTCAACACAACTGTACTTGAAAATATCAGATACGGCAGACTTGACGCAACAGACGAAGAAGTAATAGCGGCGGCAAAGGCGGCGAATGCTGACAATTTCATTAACGATTTACCGAACGGCTACCAAACATTGATAGGGGAGCGCGGCTTGAATCTTAGCGGCGGGCAGCGTCAAAGAATGGCGATAGCGCGCGCAATGTTAAAGAATCCGCAAATTTTGATTTTGGACGAGGCAACCAGCGCACTTGATACAGAAAGTGAAAAAATTGTACAGGCGGCACTTGATGAATTAATGGTAGGGCGAACAAGTTTTGTAATAGCGCACAGGTTAAGCACGATTTTTGCGGCGGATCAAATTTTTGTAATTGACAAGGGCAGAATCTGCGAACACGGCACGCACACGGAATTATTAAAACTCGGCGGCGTGTACAGCAATTTATATAATATTCAATTTGGAAAGGTTTAAAAAAATTTTAGTTGAAGCGAGAACACGGCGTCCATGGTGCGAAGCGAATGATTAATGAGCTTCAGCTACGCCGCCACCGGTTTTTCAAAGAAAGAAAAGCCGTAAATTAAAAATAAAAAAATAAACATAAATTAAGAGTTGGTAAAAAAAATGACAGAAAAAAATAAACGCCCCGATTGGGACGAATACTTTTTAAATATCGCGCAGGAGGTCGGCAAGCGTTCAACTTGCTTAAGGCGGCGTTACGGCGCAATTATCGTAAAAGATAAAATCATTGTAAGCACAGGCTACAACGGTGCGCCGCGCGGCGAGGCTAACTGCATTGACACGGGAATTTGTGAACGTGAAAGGTTAAACATTCCAAAGGGCGAACGTTACGAATTGTGCGTTGCAGTTCACGCCGAACAAAACGCAATTATCAACGGCGACCCGCTGAAAATGAAGGACGCCACAATTTATATTGTTGGAATTAATGTTGCTGATGGAAGTTACGCGTCCGGCGAGCCCTGCCTTCTTTGCCGTCGTATGATTAAAAACGCGCAGATTGAAAAAGTTATCTGCAGAAATAAGAACGGCGAAATTCAAGAAATTAATTTTCAATAATTTGACTTAAAACTTTTTTTACTTCGTCAATGTCAACGCGGGTGTTGTAACAAGGACCATTAGGGCGAATGTTCAACACGCCAACCGCCGGCAATGGAAAAACATCCTGAATACCGCTCATCAAGTCACGTTCGCAAGCAATCGCAAGCACGGCTTGAGGGCGGTTATTTATTACCACTTGACGCGCCAAAGTCCCGCCGGTTGCCACGAAAAATACAAAGCCCAATTCTTCAGAAAGTTTCATTAAATCGCCAATGTTACAGCCGCCGCAACGTTTACAGTTATTCGGATCTCTTGTAATTTTGTGCGGGCAAGTTGCAAGCTGCAGGCAGTGCGGAACAAGTACCAATAATTTTTTCGCAGGGACTTTGATTCGGCTTTTCATAAAAATTAAATTGCTAACTGCGATAAAAGAGCCTTCCAACTGCCGCCGCTTTATACCAAAAATTTTTCCAACTCTAACCGCCATTGGAAACAAAAATTTGATAATTGCAAAAGTGTATTTGTGAAAAAGTTTCAACGTCGGCAAGCCTTTTACCGCCAAAACCATATTGCAAACCGCGCCAAATGAAAAAGTCGATATAAAAATTAAAAACGCGCCCAAAATTGCCGGCAAGTATTCATAAATATTTTCAAGCCCCAAATAAGAAATTCGCCAAATTCCGTACAACGCCAGCGCAATTAAAAATTCAGTAACCAGCAAAAGTCCCAAAAATAATCTTTTCCGCGGGCGAACTGCCGCCAATGTGCTTAACATTTCATCACCTCCAATTTAGAATTTGTTTAATTCTTTCAGCGCAAATTTTATTAATTGTTCGGTTGAAGAATTTTTCGGCGCACGTTTCAAAACGCTTGAAATTTCTGCTGAAGTGTAACCTAATGCCGAAAGTGCCTCCGTTGCTTCGTCTGTTGCACTTGATTTTGGTACAACCTGCGCGAAAGTTTCGGTTGAAATATTTTTAATTTTGTCTTTGAGTTCAAGTAAAATTCGTTGCGCAGATTTTTTACCGACGCCCGGCAATTTTACAAGCGCGTTTAAATCTTGATTGACAACAGCCGCCGTAAATTCTGCAACAGAAATTTTTGAAACAATCGCAAGCGCAGATTTCGCCCCGACGCCGCTAACAGTCAAAAGATTCTCAAAAAGTTCAAACGCCTCACGATTTTTAAACCCGTACAAATTTATAGCGTCTTCCCTAACCGCCGTATGAATAAAAAATTCAGCCGCCGCGCCAATTTCCAAGCCCGCAGGATTAACCGAAATTCTGTAGCCTACGCCCTGCACGTCCAAAATAATTTCTTCGCCAAAAATAAATTTAACCTTGCCGCTAAGATAACCAATCATAAAAATTTTCCCTCGATAAAAATTTTGGAACGCGGCAGTTGCTTAAATTTTGTGCAACATAAACCGCGGTAACTGTTTGCCAATTTTTCAAAAGTTGTTTAACCTTGACACTCAAATAACCAATCATAAAAATTTTCCCTCGATAAAAAATTTTGAGCGCGGCAGTTACTTAAGCTTTGTGCAACATAAACCGCGATAACTGTTTGTCAACTTTTCAAAAGTTGTTTAACCTTGACACTCAAATAACCAATCATAAAAATTTTCCCTCGATAAAAAGTTTTGGAGCGCGGCAGTTACCTAGGCTTTGTGCAACATAAACCGCGATAACTGTTTGTCAACTTTTCAAAAGTTGTTGCGCCGCTGTAAAGAATTTGCCTCGTAAGCCGCGCCTATAGCTATTGCGAGCGCGTCAGCAACATCATCGGGTTTTGGCGGCTCGGCTAAGTTTAAGATTTTCGTTACCATATAAATAACCTGCTCCTTAGTTGCGCCGCCGTATCCCGTGATTGACATTTTTACTTCATTTGGCGTCATTTCCACCAAGTTCAAATTATTTTGCGCCGCACAAAGTAAAACAATTCCCCGCGCTTGTCCAACGGGTATTGCCGTAGTTGCATTTTTGCCAAAGAATAATTTTTCAACGCCCATAACTTCCGGCTGAAATCTTTTTACAATTATATCAAGCTCCATATAAATTTTTAAAAGCCTGTCTTCCATACGCGCCTGTGGACTTGTGGTAATTGCGCCGTAAGTTTTGGCGATTAACCGCCCTTGAAATTGTTCAACCAAGCCGTACCCGCAAATTGCCGTTCCCGGGTCAATTCCCAACGCCAACATTTTTTACCTCAAAAATTATCCTTGTTTTCGGCGTAAACTTCGGGAAGAATCGCTGCCAAATTTGAAAACTCTTTGATATTGTGCGCAAATAAACCGCGCGGCACTTCAACCGGAATTTTTATTTTAGCGGGCAAAGTTTTAATAATTTCGCCGTCAATCCAAGCGTAACCAATCCAAAATCTTGAAACAAATTTAACGCCGTCTTTGTAAGGATACCATTTGTGAATCATAGCCGCCGCACAATCGCCGTCGCCAATTCCCGCAACCAATGATTGACACTTTGCACTGCCGATAATTTTTTCATCAAGCCCAAAATCTGCAGGGCGTTTGAATTGAATTTTTAAAAAGCCGGGACCTGCGCCTATATCTTCCAAAACGTAATGATTAACTCCCCAAGTTTTTTGATTAACGGGAACTTTTTCATTGCAAACATAAGCGGCATTATCTGCGCGAGCAAAATAATGGTCTTCAGGGTCCCAAATTTTGTAGCGTAAATCAGAGCCTACGCTGTGCCAAGGAAACCACCAATCCAACATTTCAGATTTTACATTCGGCATATAAGTTTCATTGCAAACAAAGCCCGTACCGTCAGCCGCCACGCCGTAACCAATTTGGCAAAAATTTTTATCTTCGCCTGCCAAAAACAAATTGCGCTGTTCAAAAGGTACTGCCGGAATTTCCGACGGCGCGTCAATCAGTTTAATTTTTTCTTCGGGGATTTCAGCCATTTCACGTTCAAAAAATTTGTAGTACGGCAAAGATTTTTCTTCCTTGCTTACACCAACTTTTTTACCCAAAAACAATTTCATTTGAAACAGCTCCTAAAAATTACTCGTCTGCAAATTCGTAATTGCCATAAACATTTTGAACATCGTCATCTTCGTCCAGCGCGTCAAGAAGTTTTTGCATTTTTTCAGTATCTTTATCAGAAAGTTTAACGGTTGTATCGGGAACTTGCGTAATTTCTGCGCTTGCGGTTTCAATTCCCTTTTCAGCAAGAGCTTTTTCTATTGCGTCAAAATCTTCAGGCGCGGCTGTAATTTCAAAGGATTCATCGTCAGCTTCCATATCTTCCGCGCCCGCTTCCATAACAATTTCCATAAGTGCGTCTTCATCGTCAAAAGTTTCTTTATCGACAACGAAAACCGCCTTCTTTTTGAACATCCAGCCAACGCAGCCTGTTTCGCCCAAATTGCCGCCG
>JAFSZS010000214.1 GCA_017455645.1 Selenomonadaceae bacterium
CAAGTACACGCAGTCAAAAAAATTTATTCACATTGACATTGACCCCGCCGAAATTGATAAAAATATTGAAGGCAGTTTGGGACTTGCCGGCGATATGAAAGTTATTTTAAATTTGTTAATGCGTCACGATTCCACCCCTGCGCGAAATGATTGGTGGCAACAAATAAATTCGTGGCAAGAAGAATTTGACTACGATTATCAAGTTGCAAGATTGACTGTACCTTGGGCAATGAATCAAGTTGCGAAAAAAACCGCGGGCAAAGATTATGCCTATGCAACTGACGTAGGACAACACCAAATGTGGGCGGCGTTGCATTTGAGAATTGAAGAGCCGCGCACGTGGTTTACTTCCGGCGGCTTGGGTACAATGGGATTCGGTTTACCGGCGGCAATGGGCGCGCAGGTTGCCTTCGGTAAAAATCGCCGCGTTATCTGCGTTACGGGCGACGGCGGTATTAAAATGACAGGCAACGAATATTACACAATCGCCCGCTTGAAACTTCCAATTATTTCACTGATTGTCAACAATACAAGTTTGGGAATGATTCGGCAACTTCAAAAAGTTTTGTACAAAGAAAGGTACATTGCCTGCGAATTAGATTATCCTATGGATTATGTGGCGTATGCTCAAAGTTTCGGGATTAAAGCAGAGGCAGTTTCTACGCAGGAAGAATTTGCGCACGCCCTTTCACAAGCTCTTGAAGATACAGAAAATCCCCGCGTTATCGTGTTGAATGTTTGGCGCAGTTTTGTTGAGCCTATGATAAAAGGCAACGCCGGTATTAATGAATTTGTCGAAGGTTTAGGCTACAGCAAATAAATTTTTGTAATGAGTAAAATTTTTTTTGTTGCATTTACAGGATTTTTTTTAATCAGAAATATTTTAATGCCGCTTGCTCACGACGATTTTGCTTATGCTTTTATTTGGGACGGCGAAAAGGGCGGAAATTTAAGCTTAATTCCGGCTGATGAAACACTTCAGCAAAGGGAGCGCGTTCAATCTTTCGGCGATATTTTTAAATCGCAGTATTCGCACTATTTCACTTGGGGCGGCAGAGTTTTTGCTCATTCGCTCGCGCAGTTTTTCATTTGGATTGGCAAGCCGTATTTTGACATTGCAAATACAATCGTTTTGGCGTTGTTGGTAATTGTGATTTTAAAATTGGCTGACGTGAAAGAATCTGCGCGAGTAATTTTCTGGATATTTACCGGCTTACTTTTTCTTACTGCAGAATCTGTTGTAACAATGCTATGGCTTACCGGTGCCTGTAATTATTTATGGATGTGCCTTTTCCAAATGCTTTTTCTTTTGCCGTACGTACAAACTTTTCGCGCAGGAATTGTCGATAAATCTAAATTAAAAATACCGCTGATGTTATTTTTGGGATTGTTGGCGGGCTGGTCAAATGAATCGGGCGCACTTGCCACATTGTGTCTTACAGTATTTTTTATTTTGTTGCTGAAAAAAAAATCGCTGTTGCAATTTTGGATGGTTGCGGGCTTTTTAACTTTGGCGGCGGGTTGCGCGTTTAATATTTTGGCTCCCGGCAATTTTGTACAAATGCAATTCATTCAATCTGTTAATCCAAATTTCAAATACACGCCGGAACTATTTATAAATCATTTGACTGAAGGATTTTTGCCGGTATTGGAAATTAATTTAATTGTACTGTTGCCGCTGATTTATTATTTTTTCAAGCGCGGTTTTCGTAATCTGAACGCTCCGGAAATTGTGAGTTTGACATTCACGGCGGGCGGCTTGATTGTGCCGCTGTCAATGATTTTTTCGCCGAAATTTGATTTGCGCGTTTCCATTATTTCCATAGTTTTTTGTATGGTTGCTTCTGTTTGGACTTTATCTGAATTAAAAATAAAATTGCCGCGCGTCTTTTGCAAAGTTGCCGTGCTTGTCATATTTTTGTATTCGGCGACGCTGATTTATTCTGATTTGTCGGTTAATCGAGCGGTAAATGAAAATATAAATTATATTCAAGAGCATAAAAGCAACGCGGTTATAACTCTGCAACCAATGAATTTTTCAAAAATTTTTTTACCGATACAAAAAGGGAAAACTGCAATACCCGCGCTAAAATATTTTGGCGGTATCAATGACAATCCGAATTTTTATTTGAACGTGATGATTTCGCAATACTACGGCGTTAAGCGTATAGTTTCGACGAAATAATTTTACTACGGAGGAGATTTTTTAATGGCGAAAATAAACGAAAATTATTTAAAGTTGCCGCAAAATTATTTGTTTACCGAAATTTCGCGGCGAGTCAAAATTTTTCAAAATGAAAATCCCGCGGCTGAAATAATTCGGCTCGGAATTGGTGATGTTACACAACCTTTGCCGAAAGTTTGTATTGACGCGATGACGGCGGCAGTTGCAGAAATGGGCAATGCTGAAACTTTCCGCGGATACGGTCCCGAACAAGGTTATTTATTCCTGCGCGAAAAAATTGCTGAATGGAATTACCAGAAACGCGGCTTGAATGTCAACGCTGACGAAATTTTTATAAGCGACGGCTCCAAGTGCGATTGCGGCAACATTCAAGAAATTTTCAGCCTTGACAGCAAATTTGCCGTGGCAGATCCTGTTTATCCTGTTTATCTTGATACAAATGTAATGGCCGGGCGTACCGGCAATTTAAATTCAGACGGCAGATTTAGCGGCGTGGTTTATCTGCCCTGCACTGCTGAAAATAATTTTAATCCTGCGCCGCCCGATGAAAAAGTCGATTTAATTTACCTTTGCTCGCCGAATAATCCTACCGGTACAACTTTGGATAAAGCCGCGCTTGCAAATTGGGTTGACTACGCCCAAAAAAATGACGCCGTGATTTTGTACGACGCCGCCTACGCCGCCTATATCACTGAAAAAAAAATCCCCCGCTCGATTTACGAAATTGACGGCGCGCGGGAAGTTGCAATAGAATTTCGCTCTTTCAGTAAGACTGCCGGCTTTACAGGCACGCGTTGCGGCTATGTTGTCATTCCTGAAAATTTGTACGGCAAAACTTCAACCGGCGAAAAAGTACCGCTGAAAAATTTATGGCTGCGTCGTCAAAGTACAAAGTTCAACGGCACGGCTTACATTATTCAGCGCGGCGCGGCGGCGATTTATTCTGATGAAGGACAGGCGCAAATTAAAAATCTGATTGAATATTATATGACAAACGCCCAAATTATTCGCGCAGGATTAACGGCGGCGGGCTTTACTGTTTACGGCGGGATTAACGCGCCTTACATTTGGTTGAAGACGCCCAAAAATCTTTCAAGCTGGAATTTCTTTGACGAACTTTTGACAAAATATAACATTGTTGGAACGCCGGGCGCGGGCTTCGGTCCTTGCGGCGAAGGCTTTTTAAGATTAACGGCATTTGGCAGCAGGGAAAACACTTTGGCGGCAATGCAACGTTTAACAAAATAATTTTTATGGAAAGCGGCGTGAACACTCGTGACTTTAGTTGTGAGATGAAACGCCGCGCTTGACATTGCTAAAAAAACAAATTAGACTAAACTTAGCGGTTAGACTTCCGCTTTAACAAAAATGTATTAAGTAAGCGTGTAGACTCAAGGTCTTATCGTGTAGAGGCGACGTGGACACGCCGGTAAGAATAAGGGCTTTGCCAAACTTCTTAAATGGAGATCCGAAAAACTACTATCTCCTAGAAGCCCGCGACTTTAGTCGTGGGTGGTTCACAAACGCCAAAAAAGGCTCCGAAAAACTTCAGAGCCTTGTAAATTTCAAAATATGGTGCGTCCGGCGTGACTCGAACACGCGACCCACGGCTTAGAAGGCCGTTGCTCTATCCAACTGAGCCACGGACGCTTTTTTTAAGCTTTTATATTATAGCGGCAGATTTTTATTTTGTCAAATTTTCGCCGACAATTTTTAACTTTGCAATTTCAGCCATAATATCCTGCGCGAAAGTTGCAAGGGCGTCTTTGTCTTTGGAACTGCCGGAAAAAGTAATTGGCTTGCCGTAAACAACAGCGAGCCTTGGAAATTTTGTTTCGGCAGAAAAAATTTTGTCGGTATTGATAATCGCCGCGGGAATTATTGGAGCCTTTGTCATTGCCGCAATTAAACTTACGCCGGATTCAGCTTTTCCAAGTTTGCCGGTCTTACTGCGCGTACCTTCAGGGAAAATTCCGAGACAGCCGCCGTCCTTCAAAACTTTTACTGCGGTTTTAATTGCGTTTTTGTCTGCAGAATCACGTTTGACGGGGAAGGCGTGCAGCTTTCTGATAGCCGCCGCAAATACGGCATTTTTGAAAAGTTCTTCCTTTGCCATGTAAAAAACTTCACGCTCAATAAAAGTTGCCAAAACAGGCGGGTCCCAGTTGCTGACGTGATTAGCCGACAAAATAAAGCCGCCTGTTGTTGGAAGATTTTCACTGCCGATAATTTTTGGGCGAAATAAAATCCCGAAAACTGCGCGAAAAATAATTCTAATCAATCTGTAGAACATAGCGTTAAAATTTTCCCTGCCACTTCGTCAATGGTTAAATTGGTTGAGTCGATTAAAATTGCGTCAAAGGCTTTTTTCAGCGGCGCAATTTCACGCTCTGTATCCTGTTTGTCGCGCAGGGCAATTTCTTTTTTTATTGCGTCAAGATTTACGGCTTGCCCTTTGGCTTGCAATTCTTCAAAACGCCGCCGCGCCCGTTCGTCAAGCGATGCAGTCAAGAAAATTTTTAAATCTGCATTGGGCAAAACTTGAGTACCAATATCCCGCCCGTCCATAATTACCGAGCCGCGCTCCGCCATTTTGCGCTGTAATTCGGTTAATCTTTTGCGCACGAAGCCGAATTTTGAAACGTCAGAAGCAAGTTTGCTGATTTCCGGCGTGCGAATTTCTGTTGTAACGTCTTCGCCGTCCAGAAAAACGCGCGCTTTATCGTCAAGTTCAATGTTAATATCGTCGATAATTGCAATTAAATCATCACAACTGCGCGAAGATTTTAAAGCAACCGCGCGGTACATTGCGCCGGTATCAATGTAGGTGTAGCCGAGTTTTGCGGCAACGATTTTTGACACGGTACTTTTGCCCGCGCCCGCCGGTCCGTCACTGCTATAATTTTTTTCATACAAAAACTCCTTAAAAAATTTTATTGGAAGTCTAAAAAAATCGATTTTAAGGCGTCTCACATTGACGAGAAACCGCCTCTAAGTGTCTTTTGGTACATTTATTTACCCAGCCCGAAATACCCCCCCGAAATTTGGCTTATTTTTAATTTTAACCCAAAAACTCAAAAAAATTAGGGTAGGAAATTTTAACACAATCTGAATCGTCAATCGCTACGCCGTCAGCCGCCGCGCCGAAAATCGAAAGGGACATTGCCATTCTGTGATCTGCGAAAGTTTTACATTCGGCGAAAATTTTTTTGTTGCCGCCGTGAATTTTCAAAGAATTTTCCGTAGCCTCAAAACTGTTGGGCGAAATTTTGTTAAACTCTTCGACAATCGCCGCGAGCCTGTCAGTTTCCTTGACGCGCAATTCTCCAACGTCATTAATAATTGTATCGCCTTCAGCAAAAGCCGCCGCCACTGCAAGCGCGGGAATTTCATCAATCAGCCGCGGTATCATTTCGCCGCCAAATTCCACGCCGCGCAATTTTGAACTTGTAACTTTCAAATCTGCAAAAAGTTCGCCGCCGCTCTCCTGCGCGTTCAAAATTTCAATCTGCGCACCCATTTTTTTGAGAATGTCAATAATTCCCGTGCGCGTTTCGTTTATTCCAACGTTTTTGATTATGACGCAGGAATTTTTTAAAATTGTGGCAAGTACAAGCCAATAAGCTGCCGAGCTGATATCGCCCGGCACGATAATTTTTTCAGGCGCGGTTAATTTTTCGGCGGGGAAAATTTTAATTTCGTTGCCGACAGTTTGAATATTTGCGTCGAATGCTTGCAACATTTTTTCTGTATGGTTTCTGGAAGGGTACGGCTCAATAATCGTTGTTGGATTTTCGGCATAAAGTGCGGCTAAAATTATTGCAGATTTAACCTGCGCGCTTGCAACGGGCATTTTGTAAGTTATCCCGCGCAATTTTTTTTCAGGTTTTAAAACGGTTATTGGAAGATTTTTATTGTCATTGCGCCCGAAAATTGACGCGCCCATTTCTGTAAGCGGCTTGATAACTCTAGCCATTGGGCGTTGTCTAAGGGATGAATCGCCGGTAAAAGTTACCAAAAAATTTTGCGGCGCGGTTAATCCCAACAACAATCTTAAAGTTGTGCCGGAATTGCCCGCGTCCAAAATATCTGAAGGCTCGCGCAGTCCGAAAAGCCCGTTGCCTGTAACTAAAATTTTTTCGCCAATTTGAATATCGACGCCCATTTTTTTCATACAAGAAATAGTTGAAAGACAATCCGCGCCCGCCAAAAAGTTTTCAATTTCAACGGGCGTATCTGCCAAACTTGCAAGCATTACCGCACGATGTGAAATTGATTTATCGCCGGGAATTTTAATTTCTTCGCGCAGATTTTTTATTGGTAAAATTTTTTTCATAAAAGTTCCCTTTCAAAAAAATTATCTGTTGTCAAAATCTTTTACAGTGCGCCAACCCAAATCTTCAGTTTGCTCTGACGCTTTAACGGCTGTCAAAATTCTTGAAGGCGGAAATATCCAACGCGCCGCCTCCAACATAAAACTGCCGCTCAAAGAATAATTGACGATAGACTTTGCAACAGTTATTGACATTGGCACTTTAAAAACTTCGGCAAGTTCCATTACCATTGTAACTTGAACTGCAATAACGGCAACTTCAGAAACCGCTCCGGCGGCAAGCGCGGAATGTGACGCAGTAGAAATTATACTTTCGCAACGCTTTTTTTGAAATTCTGTCATTGTACCGCCTCCTTTTTTTGTATTATATCATTTTAAATAAACTAAAAGCAAACAGGCAAATTTTCAGAGTATTTTAGATTACAGCAGAAATTTTTTCAACTTTATAAAATTGCCAAAAGTACCAATCTGGCTTATAATTTCAAAAAAAAGTTGGAGGTTTTTAACGTGATAAAATTAATTTTTTCAGATATGGACGGTACACTTTTGACAAGCGAAAACAAATTGCCTGAAGGCTTCGATGAAACAATGGCTGAACTCAAAAAGCGCGGCGTTATTTTTTGCCCGGCAAGCGGCAGACAATATTTTTCACTGCTGAAAACTTTTGAAAAGTACGTGGATGAATTTTTATTTGTGGCTGAAAACGGTACGCTTGTAATGCACAGGGAAATTGAAATTTTTTCCAGCCCTATTGACAGGGGCGCAGTCAATGAAATTTTAAAAGTTACAGAGCCGTTGAAAAATATTTTGCGCGTATGGTGCGGCAAGAAAGATGCTTACATTCGCCGTGAACAAGACACGCCGGAAAATCAAGCCGAGCTGGATAAATATTACACTCATAACGCCGTTGTTGACAGTTTTGACGAAATTGACGATACGCCCATTAAAGTTGCAATGTTCGACGGCACTGCAAACGCCAAAGATAACATTTATAAATATCTGGAGCCGTTTTATGAATCGTTGCAAGTTGTTTTGAGTTCAGATTATTGGGTTGACGTTATGTCGAAAGGGATTAACAAGGGCGAAGCGGTTTTAAATGTGCAAAAAATTTTGGACGTCAAGCCGGAAGAGTGCGCGGCGTTCGGCGATTATATGAATGATTATGAAATGATTCAAGCGGTAGGTTACGGCTTTGCAATGGCGAACGCGCACCCAGATTTAAAAAAGGTTGCCAAATTTGAAACTGCAAGCAACGATGAAGGCGGCGTCATTGTCGGTATCAAAAAATTAATGGCTGAAGGCTTGATTTAGGGTTCCAGGGATAAAGGGAACTAGGGTTCCAGGGAAATTTTTTAATCCCTTTATCCCTAGTCCCCTATATCCCTAAAATTTCAACGAAGGAGAAATTTTTCAATGGTAACGGCGATATTTCCGGCGGCGGGCGCAAGTCGCAGAATGGGCACGGGTACAAACAAAATTTTTCTGGAACTTTTGGGCGAATCGGTTTTAGTGCGCACGCTTAAAACTTTTTCAGAATCTGCGCGAATAGATTTTTTAATTGTGGTAACAAACGAAATTGACGCCGTGACAGAAATTTTGAACTCGACGCCCAATTTAAAACCGTGGCAAGTAACGGCGGGCGGCAGTGAGCGTCAATATTCCATTGCAAACGGCTTAAAACTTGTACCGGCAGAAACCGAAATAATTTTGGTACACGACGCGGCTCGCCCTTTGGTAAATCTTGAAACGATTGAAAAAGTTATCGACGCGGCGGAAAAATTCGGCGGCGCAATAGCGGCAGTCCCCGAAAAAAATACAATTAAAATTATCGACTCCGAAGGCTTTGTAAAATCTACGCCGCCTCGCGCAGATTTGGTAGCCGTGCAAACTCCCCAAGGCTTTAAAAAAGAAATTTTATTGCGTGCGTACGAACAAGCCGCGCAGGATAATTTTTTGGGTACTGATGACGCAAGCCTTGTTGAAAGAATCGGCGGCAAAATTAAAATCGTGCAAAGTGATTATAAAAATATAAAAATTACAACGCCTGAAGATATTCAAATTGCCGAAACTTTTTTGAAGGAAAAATTTTTGTCGTAATGTAAAAAAAATGCCCGTACACGCGCCTGAAGGGGTCTGGAAACGGCGTTTGACGTTCAAGGGTACATTTATATCAAAAAACTTTGAGACACGCCTTAGAATCAATTTCAGGCGATTTTTAAACTTTGAAAATTTTTTAGTTAAAAAGTAAGCACGGCGTCCATGGTGCGAAGCGAATGATTAATGAGCTTCAGCTACGCCGCCCGCCGGTTTTTCAAAGAAAGAAAAGCCGACTTGTAATAATAAAAAAACTGCAAAAAATTTTTTTGAGGAGCTAAAAATTATGACGCGCTTTGGTATCGGCTACGATGTTCATAAACTTGTACCTGACAGAAAGTTAATTTTGGGAAATGTTGAAATTGAACATAATTTGGGGCTTGCCGGTCATTCTGATGCAGATGTTTTGATTCACGCAATTATTGACGCACTTTTGGGCGCGGCGGCTCTCGGCGATATCGGACAACATTTCCCCGACACTGACGCCAAATTTAAAAATATTGACAGCGGTATTTTGCTTGCCGAAGTTTGCAAGCTTATTCGTGAAAAAAATTTTTCTATCGTCAATATTGATTCAGTGATTGTCGCGCAGAAACCAAAACTTGCGCCGCACATTTTAAATATTCGATGTAGACTTTCTGAAATTATGCAGATTGAAATTGACGCCATAAGCGTGAAGGCAAAAACTGAAGAAGGGCTCGGCTTTACCGGCAAGGAGCAGGGAATTTCAGCCTATGCAGTTGCCGCTATTGAAAGGTAGATTTTTTAATGAAATTTTTTGCGCGTCTTAGAAAAGATATTCGCGTTATCTTTGAACGTGACCCCGCCGCCAAAAGTATTCTTGAGGTAATTTTTTGTTATTCCGGCTTGCACGCAATTTGGCTGCACAGAATTTCGCACGCACTTTTTAAACGCGGCTGGATTGTTTCGGCGCGGCTTGTTTCAAATTTTTGCAGATTTTTAACAGGAATTGAAATACACCCCGGCGCAACGATTGGCGACGGGCTTTTTATTGACCACGGCACGGGGATTGTAATTGGAGAAACAGCGGAAATCGGCAAAAATGTTACACTGTATCAAGGCGTAACTTTGGGCGGCACCGGCAAAGAAAAAGGCAAGCGTCATCCTACCATTGGTAATAATGTTGTAATTGCAACCGGCGCGAAAGTTTTGGGCTCCTTCAAAGTTGGAGACCATGCAAAAATCGGCGCAGGCTCCGTTGTTTTAAAAGAAGTCCCGCCTTATGCAACGGTTGTTGGAATTCCCGGGCGCGTTGTAGTTTTGCACGGCGTAAGAATTCACAACGAGGAAGAATTTAAAAAGGCGTGGCTTGAAGTTTGCAAGAAACGCGGCTTGAATGTTGACGACCCCAAAATTTACAGCGAAATTTGCGACGAAATTGACGTTGATTTAAGCCATGATAATTTGCCCGACCCCGAACGCGAAATGATAGAAATTGCCCTGCGACAAATTCAGCGGCTTGAAGAAAGAGTACAACAGTTGGAAATGGAATTGTCCGCGGCAAAGGCTGAAATTACTGCAGAGGCGCGGCGCACTTCCGCCCTTGAAGTTATGATTGAAGATACTGATTCAAATTCAAAGGAAAAATTAAAATGAAAATGAAAAATGTACGCGCCAAAATGCTTGCAAAAGATTTAAAAGGTATTGTAAATTTGCCAAATTATGATGACAATCAGCCGGTAGAAATTACGATAAGTCCTGTTGAAATAAAAAAAACTACACCGGCAGAAGTTGACGAAGCCCTTAAAAGTATCAGAGAAATTATGGCAAATGCGAAAAATTAAGATACTGATTCAAATTCAAAGGAGAAATTAAAATGAAAATGAAAAATGTACGCGCCAAAATGCTTGCCAAAGATTTAAAAGGCGTGATAAATTTGCCAAATTATGATGACAATCAGCCGGTAGAAATTACGATACTTCCTGCTAATGAAGAAAAAGCTGTAACACGTGAAGAGCGTAGCCGGATTCTTAAAGAGATTCACGAAATTATGTTGGAAGCTAAAAAAAATCCCGATTTTGACCCCAATAAAACTCGTGAAGAATACCGTATGGAAAGGCTGACTGAAAAATATGAAGCTTTTAATTGATAGCAATGTAATCTTAGATTATATTTTGGAACGCGAGCCTTTTTTTGAAATGGCTAAAAAAGTTTTGAATCTTTCTGAAAATGACGACGATATAACAGAATTTATTTCAGCGTCTGCAGTTACTGATATAAATTACATAGCTTATCGCACTTTAAAAAATCGCGACCTTGTTTACATCTTAATCAGAAAAGTTTTGAAAATGGTTGAAATTGCTCCCGTCACAGACAAAGAAATTACAAACGCACTCGATTTAAATTGGAAAGACTTTGAAGACGCCGTTCAATATTCAGTAGCGTTATCAAATAATATTGACGCTGTTGTTACACGCAATATGAAAGGTTTTTCTCAAGGCGAAGTTAAAATTTGCACGCCTGAAGAAATTCTTGATTTTATAGATAAAAAAAATTTGGAGGCTGAAAAAATGATTCAAGTTTACAATACAATGACGAAACGCAAGGAAATTTTTAAACCCTTGAAAGACGGCGAAATTAGTATTTATTGCTGCGGAGTTACGCCCTACAACGCGCCGCACATTGGTAACGCCCGCCCTTTCGTAACTTGGGACGTTATACGCAGATATTTTTCACGTCTCGGCTACAAAGTGCGCTATGTTCAAAATTTTACAGATATTGACGACAAAATTATTAACGCGGCAAACGCTGAAGGCGTAACGTGGAAAGAAATTGCTGACAGATACATAGAAATTTATTTTCACTCGATGGACGCGCTTAACATTCAGCACGCCGATATTTACCCAAAAGTTTCAGACACAATGCCCGATATTATCAAAATGATTGAAACGCTCCTTGAAAAAGGTTACGCCTACAAATTGGACAACGGCGACGTTTTTTACAGCATTGAAAAATATCAAAGTTACGGCAGATTGAGCGGGCGCAGTTTGGAAGATATGCAAGCCGGCGCACGCGTCGAAGTTGACAACAGAAAACGCCACCCAATGGATTTTGCACTTTGGAAGGCGGCTAAACCCGGCGAGCCTGCGTGGGATAGTCCTTTTGGCAAGGGCAGACCCGGTTGGCATATTGAATGCTCCACAATGTCTTTAAAATATTTGGGCGAAAAATTCGACTTTCACGGCGGCGGCGCAGATTTAATTTTCCCGCACCACGAAAACGAAATTGCCCAATCCTGCGCGACGATTGGAGACGATAACGCCTTTGCTCAATATTGGTTACACAACGGATTTATCACTATTGACAATTCCAAAATGAGTAAATCCGCCGGAAATTTTTTCACTGTTGAAGATATTCTCAAAAAATATCCCGGCGAAGTTGTAAGATTTTTCCTGTTGCAAACGCACTACCGCAGCCCCTTAGACTTCAGCGAAGACAGAATCAAAGAAACGCAAATTGCCTACAACCGCCTAAAAACCGCGTACAAAAATTTACATGAACTGGTTAAGAAAATTGAAGCCGACGAATTTATAAAAGACAACCAAACTGCAATGTTGACACTTTCGCAGGCGGGCGGCTTGGTTGAAACTGCCGAGCGTTTAATGTCAGCCTTCGATGATGCAATGAATGACGATTTCAACACCGCGCTTGCGATTAGTTATATGTTTGAACTTGCGAAAGATATAAATTCTTATCACAACGATTATATCAGCGGCAAAATTCAGCCGCGCGGCGCGGACGCTTTTATGATTATGCGCGTTTCAGAAATTTTTACAGATATGGCGTCAACCATTGGAATTTTTGAAAATATCGAAGACGAAGAAAATAATTTAAATTCTGAAATGGTCGATAAATTGTTGGAAATAATAATTTCAATTCGTCAAGACGCCCGCAAAAATAAAAATTGGGCGGTTGCTGATAAAATTCGTGATGATTTAAAAGCCGCCGGAATAATTTTGGAAGATACCCCGCAAGGTGTAAAATGGAAACAAGCATAGATACGCGGGAACTTTCGCCGCTGGTTACGGCTTATATTGGCGACGCTTATTTTCATTTGTACGTTAGGACGCGCCTTTTGCAAATTACGAAAAAAATTGACAAGCTCCACGATTTAAGCGCGGAAATTGTTTCAGCAACCTTTCAAGCCGACGCCTACAAAAAGATTGAAAAATATTTGACTGAAGACGAACGCGCAATTTTCAAGCGCGGCAGAAATGCAAAAAGTCACGCGCCGCGCGTTGCAACAGTGCAAGAATATCACGCAAGTACCGGCTTTGAGGCGTTGCTCGGCGAATTGTTTTTGACGAAAAATTTTGCGCGGCTTGAGGAAATTTGCGAATTGGCACTAACCGAGGAAGGAATTTTTAAATGAAAAAATTTATTACGGCTTGTTGTTTGGCAGGCTTAATTTGCGGGAATTTTTCAGTTGTCAATGCTGACAGCGACACTAAAAAAAATTGGGAATTGCAACTGGAATATCCGGAAGAAAATTTGAGCGGCGATAGGCAAGTTGACAACTACAACGGTTTTTGACAAAAAAATTTGAGCGACTGGACGAAATTTGCGAATTGATACTAGCCGAGGAAGGAATTTTTAAATGAAAAAATTTATTACGGCTTGCTGTTTGGCAGGCTTAATTTGCGGGAATTTTTCAGTTGTCAATGCTGACAGCGACACTAAAAAAAATTGGGAATTGCAACTGGAATATCTGGAAGGAAATTTGAGCGGCGACAGGCAAGTTGACAATTATAACGTTCACGTTCTGCAGAAAATGCACGAACACCGCGCCTTGACTTTTTACCGCGGTTTTACTTTCACGCGCGCCACGGGTTTTACAAATCCAAAATGGGAAGGAATTTTTCATGACAGCCGCGGCGTTGGAATTGGTCCGGCGGCAATGTTGCGTTGGGATAAAAATATTTCCGGCAAACTTTATGCAAATTGGGATATCGGCGGCAGTTTAATGTTTTACAATAAGGCTCATCCCTACGACGGGCGCGCTTACGGTTTTTTGTGGCGAATTGGTCCGAGTCTTACTTGGAAATACAGCGGCGAAGATTCTTTCACTGTCGGCTGGTACGTCAGTCATTTTTCAAACGGTTTAAAAAAGCACAACCCCGGCTATAATACTATGGGCGTTTCTTTGGGCATTAATCACAAGTTCTAGGGAACTAGGGATAAAGGGAAATAGGGGGCTAGGGAAAAATTTTAATCCCTATATCCCTTTTTCCCTGTAACCCTATATCCCTAAAAAAGGAGAAATTTTCTTGACTGATGAAGATTTTGTAATTGGGCGAAACGCGGTTACCGAAACTTTGAAAGCAGGACGCAGTGTCAATAAAATTTTGGTTGCCAACGGCAGTAACAATCAAAAAATTATCGCCCTTGCCAACGATTTAAAAATTATTGTCGAATTTGTGGAGCGTTCAAAACTTGATAAAATTTGCGGCGGTAAAAATCATCAAGGCGTTATCGCGCAGGTTGCCGCAATTCAATATTCCACGATTGAAGAAATTTTGGAAATTGCCGCGTCGAAGAATGAGCCGCCTTTCATAATTTTGCTGGACGAATTGGAAGACCCGCACAATTTCGGCGCGATTTTACGCACTGCTGACGCGGTAGGAGTGCACGGCGTCATTATACCCAAAAGGCGCAGTGTTTCTTTAAATTCTACCGTTGCAAAAACTTCAGCCGGCGCAATGGAATATGTCAAAGTCGCGCAGGTTACAAACATTGCACAAACTTTAAAAATCCTGCGCGAAGAAAATTTAAAAATTGTGGGCGGCGATATGGAAGGCGAAAATATTTTTGGCGGCGCAGATTTAAGCGGCGGAATAGTTTTGGTTATAGGCAACGAAGGTAAAGGCATTCGGCGATTGACGCGGGAAAATTGCGACTTACTTTTAAAAATTCCAATGTGCGGCAAAATAAATTCTCTCAATGCTTCAGTTGCCGGCGCGGTTTTAATGTACGAAATTTTTAAACAGCGAAATAATTTTTAAATTCTTCAAGATTCTTTTCAGGTTACAGAGTTACAATTCAAAAAAATTTACTCTGTAAATTGAAAGGATGATTAATTTGCAAGCTTCAAAGTTATTTTTGTTGGTAATTGCTGTAATGATTTTTACAGTAATTCCAAAGTACGCTCGCGCAGATTCTGTATCTGTTACGGCGTCAATTTCGGCTCAAATCAGCGTCGAAGTCAACACCGAAAAAAAATCTGAAGATAAGCCGATTTATACCGGCGTTATCATTGACTGCCGCGGACTCGGCTTGCAACGCGCAATGTCTCCCGTTATTAAAAATGAAAACGGCGAAATTATTTACGGCGACAAAGATTTAGACTTTGACAAAATTACCGAAATTGGTATGGCGTCCTATGCAAATAATATGAATGAAACTGAACGCGCCGGAGATCACCCTTTGATTCTTCAAGCTACGAAATTAAATAATTTCAACAGTAACCCCGTTTTGAGTAACGCTGATTCAAATCGTCTGCTTATCGCAAATGAAATCAGCGGCTTTTTGAAAGATTGTAAAGTTGTTTTCTTGACTGATTAAAAAATTGCAAACTAAAAGCGCGGCAACCGTCACATTGGCGGAAACCGCGCCGTTTTTTTTGTGATTAAATTTTATAAAATGAACTGCGACAAGTCACGGTTCTTTGCAATTTCTTTCAAGCGTTCGTCAACATAAGCCGCATCAATATTAATTTCAGTTTTGCCTTCCTTAACCATATCCGGCGCAGAAAATGAAATTTCTTCCAAAAGTTTTTCCAACATTGTATGAAGTCTGCGTGCGCCAATATCTTCTGATTGCTCGTTGACATCGTAAGCCATTTCGGCAATTCTTTCAATCGCTTCCGGCAAAAAGTCCAGCGTCAAGCCTTCGGTTTTCAAAAGTTCCTTGTACTGTTTAATAAGCGCGTTTTGCGGCTCGGTTAAAATTTTCTCAAAATCTTCTTTGCGCAGGGATTTTAATTCAACACGAATTGGAAAACGCCCCTGCAATTCGGGAATTAAATCTGAAGGTTTGGCGGTATGGAACGCGCCCGCCGCTATAAACAAAATATAATCAGTTTTAACGGGACCGTATTTAGTCATAACGGTTGAGCCTTCGACAATCGGCAAAATATCACGTTGTACGCCTTCGCGGCTGACGTCTGGACCGGAACTGGAGCCTTTGACTGCAACTTTGTCAATTTCATCAAGGAAGACAATCCCGCTGCGCTCGGCAAGTTGCAAGGCAGTTTCAGCAACTTCTTCCATATCAATTAATTTTTCGGCTTCTTCCTGCTCAAGAATTTTGCGCGCCGCGGCAACAGTAACTTTTCTTTTGCGCGTGCGTTTTGGAACTAAGCCGCTAATCATATCTTGCAGGTTATCGCCCATACTTTCAAGCGAAGAGCCGCTGAACATTCCTACCATTGGCTTAGCGTGATCTGCAACTTCCAATTCGATAACTTGTTCTTCGAGTTTGCCGGCTTCCAAACGTTTTTTGACAAATTCGCGCCCGGCGTTGTTTGTATCGTTTACTGGTTCATCCTCTTTTGGAGTTTCGGGATTTTCGACGCCGCCAAAAAGTTTGCTAAGCGGGTTTTGCGTGCGTTTAGGTTCAGGTACAAGAATATCTAAAAGGCGTTCGTTGGCATTTTCGGTAGCTTTTTCTTTAACTTCTTCAGTGCGTTGCTTGCGTACCATACGAACAGAAATTTGCATAAGGTCACGAATGATTGACTCAACGTCGCGCCCTACGTAACCAACTTCAGTAAATTTTGTAGCTTCGACTTTGACGAATGGAGCTTTAACCAATTTTGCCAAACGGCGGGCAATTTCAGTTTTGCCGACGCCGGTTGAGCCTATCATTAAAATATTTTTTGGTATGACGTCATCTTTAATATCGTCAGACAATTTACGACTGCGCCAGCGATTTCTCAAAGCTATTGCCACGGAGCGTTTGGCGTCATCCTGTCCTACGATATGTTTGTTGAGTTCTTCGACAATTTCCCGCGGTGTTTGTTCATTTACACCGAGTTCATCATTTTTATTTTTTTCAAGTTCAGCTTTTTTAGCCAATTTTTTAATCTCCCTTCGGTCGATTTTAGGGATATAGGGGCTGGGGATATAGGGATTAGGGATTTTCCCTGGAACCCTATTTCCCTATAACCCTATTTCCCTATAACCCTAATTAAGTTCTTCGACGATAATATTTTGATTGGTGAAAACGCAAATATCCGCCGCAATGGATAAAGATTCTTTTGCAATTTCAGCCGCCGTCAATTCTGTATGAGAAATTAAAGCGCGCCCGGCTGCAAGTGCGTAAAAGCCGCCGCTGCCAATAGCTGCAACGTCGCCGTCGGGCTCGATAACTTCGCCGTTGCCGGATAACATTAAAATTGTATCTTTGTCTGCAACAAGTAAAAGTGCCTCCAACCTGCGAAGAATTTTATCTGTACGCCATTCTTTGGCAAGCGAAACAGCGGCGCGTTGCAAATGCCCGTGACATTCCTCAAGCTTGCCTTCAAATTTTTCAAAAAGTGTAAAGGCGTCTGCAACCGAGCCCGCAAAGCCCGCAATTACTTTATCGTGGTAAAGGCGTCGAACTTTTTTGGCGGTTGCCTTCATAATTGTATGTTCGCCGAATGTAACTTGACCGTCGCCCGCAATAGCCGTTTGCCCGTTGCGTTTGACTGCTACTATTGTTGTTGAATGAAATTCCATTTCGTTGCTCCTTAAAAAATATTTTTCATTTCAAGTTAAAGTTTTTTTTTATTTATATTTACTTTTCTTTTTCCAAAGCAAATACCGGCGGGCGGCGTAGCTGAAGCTCATTAATCATTCGCTTCGCACCATGGACGCCGTGCTTCCTATTTAGCTTAGGTTAAATTGGATAAATTTTTTAATCGTCATTAAGGCGCGTTCAGCCAATTTAGATTTTCTGTCAGATTTTTTTACTTTAGTTTCAAGCGGCGGCAAAAGTCCGAATGTTATATTCATTGGTTGGAAATTTTTTGAGTCAGCGGTTGTAATGTAATTTGCAAGTGCGCCGCAACAACTTTCAACGGGAAAAATTTTTGCGTCAAGATTTTTGGCAAGCCGCGCCGCGTTTATCCCTGCAATTAAGCCCGCCGCCGCAGATTCTACGTAACCTTCAACGCCCGTAATTTGCCCCGCAAAAAATATTTTGGGATTATTTTTAAGTTGGAAGGTCGGCAACAAAATTTTTGGCGAATTTATGTAAGTGTTGCGATGCATTACGCCATATCTTACAAATTCTGCGTTTTCAAGCCCCGGTATCATTCTGAACACGCGCCGCTGTTCGCCCCAAAGTAAATGTGTTTGAAAACCAACTAAATTATACAACGTAGCCGCCAAATTATCCTGCCGCAACTGTAAAACTGCGTAGGGAATTTTTCCCGTGCGCGGATCTATTAATCCTACCGGCTTTAACATTCCAAATCTTAAAGTGTCTTCGCCGCGCGCCGCCATCACTTCAACCGGCAAGCAACCTTCAAAAAATATTTCCTGCTCAAATTCGTGCAACTTAGTTTTTTCGGCGGCGATTAATTCTGCGCGAAAGTTTAAATATTCTTCCTGCGTCATTGGGCAATTTATGTAAGATTTATCCGCGCCTTTGTCGTAACGTGACGCAAAAAAAGCTTTTTCAAAATTTACAGAATCAGCCGTAACAATCGGAGCCGCCGCGTCATAAAAATAAAAATCGTCGCCGCCCGTCAATTTTTTTATTTCGTTGGCAAGTGCGCCGTCAGTCAAAGGTCCACTCGCAATTATTAAAATATCGTCAGAATTTATGAAACTTTCAAGGCTTGTAATTTCTTCGTTGATAACTTTTGCAATGGCTTTAACTTTTTGAGTAACAGCCGCGCTGAAATTTTCCCTGTCAACAGCCAACGCGCCGCCCGCGGGAATTTTATTTTCATCGGCGGCAGAAATTATCACTGAATCAAGGCGGCGCATTTCTTCCTTCAAAACTCCAACGGCATTTGCAAGCCCCGCCGCGCGTAGTGAATTACTGCAGACCAATTCGGCAAAATTTGCGGTTTTATGTGCGGGCGTTTGTTTAAGCGGGCGCATTTCGTACAAAGAAACTTCGACGCCGCGCCTTGCAATTTGCCACGCCGCCTCACTTCCGGCAAGTCCCGCGCCTATTACATTTAC
>JAFSZS010000215.1 GCA_017455645.1 Selenomonadaceae bacterium
ATGTTGGTTATAAGCGTGGCGATAAATTCTGCGCCGCTGCCCCAACTTTCGCGCAGTCCCTGTAAAAATAAAAGATATTCTATATCCATTTTAACTCCTCAAATTAAAAATCAATGTAATGTTGACGAGGGCGGCGAATTTTTCAAGGCTTTTTTTGAAAGTACTTCAGTTAATTGTGCAAGTACAGTTTCTCTTATGGCTGCAAAGGCTTTTTCTAAAACTTCCAAACTTGTATCTTCTAAAGTGTCGGGGTGATTCGGATCAATTTCGTAAATTGCATTTACCAACGCTAAATATGTTGCTGAAGTTACTGCGGACATTCCAAAAGTTTTTTGTAAATTACCAAAAAAAGCGTCCAACAGCGTCACAGTTTGCGGAAAATTTGCTGAAATTGAACATTTGGTAGGACCGCCTTCACCAAGCTGAACTATTGTCAAGCCGCTATAATTTTTTTCTTTGCATATTTTGGCAAAATCATCAAGTAATTTTAGTATTTTTTTATCTTCCATATTAACTCCTTAAATCAAAAAAATTTCGGCAATAAAAACAACCACGCAACATAAAACCGAAACTTGAAACAAACTTGCGCTGAAAAAAGCCGCCGCAATTCCAATCAGCAAAGCAAGCGCGCCGGAAATTTCTGACTGCGTGGCGTGAATTATCGCCGGAAAAGTCATAACCGCCAAAGTTACATACGGCACATAGTACAGGAACGAACGCACTTTGACATTTTTTATTTCGGTACGAATCAAAGTTAGCGGCAAAATTCGTATCGCCAAAGTTACCGCGCCCATTATAAAAATATAAGTGTAAATTTCGTGCGTCATTTTACTAACTCCCAAAAATTCGCTTGATGAAAATTAACGCCACAGTAATTACTGCCGCCGGAACAAGATACAAAATCACGTTGGCAACCACGAACGCCGAAAAAGGCGCAGAAGTGCCGCTTGCAACGTAGTTATCATAATTCAACCAATTTAATACCGTTGCGACAGAAAAAACAATTATTCCAAAAATTGGAACGGCATAAATCAAAAATTTCAATGTTTATTTTACTCCTAAATTTGCCTCAAAATCGAAAATTTCGGGGGTCAAAATCTTTTTTAGATATATTTGTACCCTCAAGTTAAAATCGACGCGCTGTGAGCTTCTCAACGCGCGACAGGGGGTTATTTTTTGTCTTTGACCGGAAATAAAATTGCCGCTGCGCCCGATATTAAAACTGTCAAAAAAATTGTCCGAGTTCCCGCCGAAATTCCGCTTAAAAATGTTTCTGCCAAAAAACTTGCCGCAAAACTTACAACTACACAAACTGCAACAATTTTATCTTTTCGCGCAGGAGGAATTATTATAGCTATGAACATTCCGTACAAGGCAACGCTTAACGCGCTTACTGCTGAAGGCGGCAAAATATTACCTGCAATAATCCCCAACGCTGTACCAATCGACCAGCCCGGTAAAGCCGTCAACATTGCGCCGTAATTGTAGAAAGGATTCAGCCAACCCTTACGCGCTATTGTTATTCCAAAAATTTCATCTGTTATATCGAAGCCGACAAAAATTCTGTGATAAAAGGGCGTGTTCGGCGAAAATTTTTGACTTACAACCGTACTCATTAATAAATATCTTGCGTTTGCTATGAAAGTCATCAATGCAATTTCAAAGTAGGGAGCGTGCGCGGCAATTAATGTAAAGCCTACGTATTCGCCCGCCGAAGCGTTGTTTAAAAGACTTGCCAAAAATCCTTGAAACGGCGTTAATCCAACGTGCCGCGCCATAATTCCCAATGTGAACGAAACTACAAAGTAGCCTAAGCCTATTGGTATGCCGTCTCTAAAACCTTCAGCAAGTGCTTGCTTGTTTTCTTTTGACATTTTTTTTATTGTAACTCTTAAAAATTTTTCTTTTTTGTTTTAACAAGTCGGCTTTTCTTTCTTTGAAAAGAAAGAAACGCCTGGCAAAAGAAAGAAACTCCCACCCGCCGTACTGCCATCACGGCAGTAACCGGCGGCGGCGTCCATCCGTGGACGCCGTGCTTCCTTTTTTTTGTTAAATATCTAAGTTTTTGACAAGTAAAGCGTTTTCTTCAATAAACTGTCTGAGCGGTGCAACTTGGTCGCCCATCAAAATTGTAAAAAGTTCGTCAGCCTCGGCGGCGTCTTCAATGTCAACTCTTAACATTGTGCGGGCGGCAGGATCCATTGTCGTTTCCCAAAGTTGCTCGGGATTCATTTCGCCTAAGCCTTTGTAGCGTTGAACTGTTACGCCGTCGCGCCCAATTTCGTCAAGTTTTTTGGTAAGGGCGTCGTCGCTGTAGCAGTACCAATGACTTTTGCCTTTGCGAATTTGATACAGCGGCGGCTGTGCAATGTAAACGTGCCCGTGCTCAATCAGCGGTTTCATATAGCGGTAGAAAAATGTTAAAAGCAAAGTGCGAATGTGCGCGCCGTCAACGTCGGCATCTGTCATAATTATAATTTTGTCATAGCGGCGTTTTGAAAGGTCGAAGTCGTCGCTGATACCTGTACCAAAGGCAGTTATCATTGTGCGAATTTCGGCATTTGCAAAAATTTTGTCGAGGCGTGCCTTTTCAACATTTAAAATTTTGCCGCGCAACGGCAGTATTGCTTGAAATTTTCTGTTACGCCCTTGTTTTGCAGAGCCGCCCGCGCTGTCGCCCTCAACAATATAAATTTCAGTTTTGGCGGGGTCTTTTTCGGAGCAGTCAGCCAATTTGCCCGGCAAGCTTGAAACTTCCAGCGCGTTTTTACGGCGCGTGAGTTCACGGGCTTTTCTTGCCGCTTCACGGGCGCGCGCCGCCATTACAGCTTTTTCTAAAATTTGTTTTGTGATAATTTGATTGTCTGTAAAAAATTCGCTTAAACCTTCAGCAGTAACTGTACCTACCAAGGAGCGAATTTCAGCATTGCCGAGCTTGGTTTTAGTTTGCCCTTCAAATTGCGGATTGTGCAACTTGACGCTGATAACGGCGGTTAAACCTTCTCTAACGTCATTACCGTCAAGCGGCGCGTCAGTACTTTTTATCAGATTTAATTTTTTGGCAAAGTCAACGGCAACGCGCGTTAAAGCAGCTTTAAAGCCGGCTAAGTGCGTGCCGCCTTCTTCGGTGTTGATATTGTTTACGTAGCTGAAAATATTTTCTTGGTAGCTGTCATTGTACTGCAGGGCAATTTCAACAACTGCATCATCTCGCTTGCCGTTAAAATAAATCGGCTCGGGATTAATTTTTACTTTTTTGCGGTTCAGATATTCCACAAATTCTGTAATTCCGCCCTCAAAATGGAAAATGTGATTTCTGCCTTCGGGGCGTTTATCTGTCAAAGTGATTGTTATTCCGCTGTTCAAAAATGCAAGTTCGCGCAGGCGATATTTCAAAGTATCGTAGTTGAAATTTGTAACAGTAAAAATTTCGTCGTCCGGAACAAAATGCACGGTTGTACCGGTAGTTTCAGCAGTGCCGATAACTTTTAAAGGCTCAACGGTGTTACCGCGTGAAAAAGTTATTCGGTAAAGTTTGCCGTCGCGTCTAACTTCAACTTCAGTAAATTTTGAAAGTGCATTGACAACAGAAACGCCCACGCCATGAAGACCGCCGCTGACTTTGTAACCTTCGCCGCCGAATTTTCCGCCCGCGTGCAAAACTGTCAAAACAACTTCAACTGCAGGCTTGCCGCTCTCGTGCATATCTACGGGAATACCGCGCCCGTTATCTGAAACTGTAATTGAGTTATCGCTTTCAATCGTTACGTTAATTTCTGTACAAAAACCCGCCAACGCCTCGTCAATCGAATTATCTACAACTTCGTAAACCAAATGATGTAAGCCGCGTTCTGAAGTGGAGCCAATGTACATTCCCGGGCGAAGTCTTACAGCCTCAAGCCCTTCCAAAATTTGTATTTGGTTGGCGTCGTATTCGCCCTCAACCGCGCTTACTTGTGCGTTTTCTAAATCCAGATGAATTTCTATTTCTTCCGGCGTTTGTTTTTCTTCTTGAATATTTTCTGATTCATTTTCAAAATTTTTATCTTCCACTTTATTACCTCCAATAAAATTAAAGCGCAAAAAGTTTATCACAAAAAAAATAGCGCGGCAAGTTTTTTAGATAACCTGCGCGACAGATTAATTTGCAATTTTTTTGAAAGTATGCAATAATTGTACATAAAATTTTTCACCTATTTTAGAATTGTTTTTGAAAGGAAGTTTTAAAATGGAAAATCGCGTACTGACGCCATTTCTAGGGGGGCGGTACTTTAAAATTTGATTTACAAAGGTTCGCTGATGTTTGCAAGATTGGCGATACTACCTACACAAGCCTTACAGACGCAATAACGGCGGCAAGCTCCGGCGATACAATCACAATGCTTGCAGATGTTACCGACATTAACAGTACCAGTATGACAATAGAGAAAGAAATAACGCTTGATTTGAACGGAAAAACAATCAGCGGCGGCACTTTTACAGGCAATTATGCCATTGCAAAATACAACG
>JAFSZS010000018.1 GCA_017455645.1 Selenomonadaceae bacterium
CCCGAATTACGGGCAAGTAGCGGCGATTGAAAGATACAGCTACGATAAAAAAACAAAGACTGAATCGGCGGAAAAAGCCGATATTTTTTTTAAACGAACTTATAATGCAATAGTTGAGCCGACTTCAGCAAATACGATTGAAGACGGCTTTACAACTGCGCTTGCAATGCGCGGCTTTTTGGATATGGATTATATTCAAAAATTGACCGGCAAAACTGAAGCTGAAATTGTGCGAGAACTCGGCGATAAAATTTTTAAAAATCCTGAAACAAATTTGCAAGAATTAGCAGAAGAATATTTAAGCGGCAACGTGCGTGAAAAATTAGCCTTCGCGCAGGAGGCAGCTAAAACCAATCCCGAATTTGAGCGCAATATTGAGGCGTTGCAAAAAGTTCAGCCGCCAAAATTTACTAAGGACAGAATTTACATTCAAATTGGGTCGAATTGGTTTGGCACTAAATATTATGAAGATTTTGTAAGACATATGATAGGCGATACTTGGCACGGCGGCAAAATAATTTTCAGCCCCACAACCGGAAAATTTTCAGTGGAAGGCACAAGTTATGCGGCTGAAAATACCATAAAATGGGGATTTAAACACCCTATGAATATCGACAGAAGCAGAGACTTTCTTGATTTGTTTGACTCAATGTTAAATTTTCGTACGGTTACAATTAAACAAAAATTAAAAAGAGCCGACGGTTCAGAATATGAAGTCACAGACGTTTTAAGAACGGAGCAAGTAAATGCTTTAATAAATAAGATAGAAAAAGAGTTTGAAAAATGGATTTGGGAAGATGAAAAACGCCGCGCCGAAATTGAAGAAATTTTTAACAGCAAATTTAATTCCAACGTTGCGAGAAAATATAACGGCTCACATTTGACAAAAGTAAATATGCCGGGACTTGCTGCTGATGTTCAGGCTAAACTCTATCCGCACCAGAAAGACGCAATTTGGCGAATGTTACAGGGTGGCAATACTTTTTTGGCGCATTGCGTCGGCGCGGGCAAAACGTGGGAAATGGTTATTGCCGGAATGGAATTAAAGCGGCTTGGAAAAATTCAAAAGCCTGTGTATGTTGTACCTGCAAATATTTTAATGCAATTTCGAGACGATTTTTTGTCTGCGTACGGCTCTGCAAATTTGTTGGTACTTACTTCTGATGATTTACCTTTTGTAAAACCTGGATTTAAATATGATGAAAAAATGTCGGAAAGTGGCGGCAATAAAAAAGAAAAATCCACTTTTGAAAGAAAAAAATTAAATGAAGAAAAACGCGCAATCAGGCGCGCTACACTTTCCAGAATTGCTACAGAAGATTGGGACGGTATAATTATTTCGCACGATACATTTGAGCGTTTGCCGGTTTCTGTTGAAACGATAAATGAATTTTGTCGAGAGCAAATAGAAGCGCTTGAGAATGAATTTGAAGACGCTTACCTTGAGGCTTTAAGAAACTGGACAGACGATCCTGTTGGTCCAATGCCGACAAGAAGAGGCTTTGACAAAGAAAAAGAAAGACGTATTCATCGCCTTGAGCAAAAGCTGGCAGAAAATGAAGAAAAAGATTTAGACAAAGAAACAATAATACCGTTTGAAGAATTAGGAATTGACGCAATTTTTGTTGACGAAGCACATCATTTTAAAAATTTGGAATTTCCCACAACCCTTACAATGAAAGGCGTCAACAGTAACGGCTCCGACAGAGCCCGAGATATGTACCTGAAAACGCGCTGGCTTAACAATCAAAGAAACGGCAACGGTATATTTTTTGCCTCGGGAACGCCGCTTTCAAATACACTAAATGAAATTTACACGTGGCAAAAATTTTTGGGCTATAACACTTTAGCTGAACAAGGACTGTTGCCTTTTTCCAGTTGGTTTGGCTCGTTTGGTCAAAAAACACGAACTGTTGAACTCGGCGCAGCAGGCGAAGGCTACAGACCTGTTGAAAAAGCAAATCTTGTAAATGCTTCTGCCTTGCAAACTATGAATACCGAATTTATGGACGTAAAAACTCAAAAAGATTTACCGTACTTGAAACGCCCAAAATTGCGCGGCGGCGATTATCGCAGAATAATTGTTAAACCTACCGAAACTCAATTAGCCAAAATGAAGGAATTGGCACAACGTCACGAGGCAATTCGTAACGGTGGAGTTAATCCAAAAGACGACAACGCCTTGGTTATTACTGCCGAAACGCGGGCAACCTCTTTAGATATGAGGTTACTTTACCCGAAAATCCCTGAATCAGAGGCAGGAAATAAAATCACTGCACTTTGTGATAATGTTTTTGCCAAATACAAGGAAACTGAATCAACCAAAGGCGTTCAGGTTGTATTTTTGGATTTGGGTACTCCTCAAGCTAAAAGCAAGAAAAAAAAATCTTCCAACGAAGATAACGATGAGGATAACGTTGAAAATTCTGTAACTGGAAATGACTTAAAACTTTACGAAATTATAAAAAAAGGAATGGTTAAGCGCGGGATTCCGGCTAATCAAATTGCGTTTGTTCACGATGCCGGAAGTAAGCCCGAAGATAAAAAAGCACTTTTTGAAAGAGTAAACGCCGGCGAAATTAGAGTTATTATCGGCTCAACTCAAAAAATGGGCGAAGGCGTAAACATTCAAAAAAAATTGGCGGCGGCACATCATTTAGACTGCCCGTGGCGTCCCAGTGATATTGAGCAACGAGACGGGCGCATTTTACGCGCCGGTAATGAAAACGCAGAAGTTGAAATTTTTGTTTACTTGACCGAAAGTACCGGCGACGCTTTTTTATGGGAAAAAATCGGCTATAAATCTGAAATGATTGATAAATTTTTGGGCGGCGACAGCAGTATAGATAAAGTTGACGCAATCGGCGAATTTACTTTAAGTGCGAATGAATCAAAAATGCTGGCGTTAGGCAATTCTGAAACTAAGGAACGCGCTGAAATTGCGTTAAAAATACAATCCTTGAAATTGGCTCAATCGGCTTATCTGCAAGAACAAACTGCTTTTCAAGATGATAAAGCAAAACTGGAAGAAAGTATTCAAAGTTCCGAGCGTCAAATAAAAAATCTTAAAGCAGATATTGCAGGCAGAATTGATACCAAAGGCGATTCTTTCAAAATGAAAATCGGCGATACTGTTTACAACAAAAGAGCAGACGCTACAGCCGCGCTTGAAAGTTTTGCCAAAACCTTCACAGAAACTTCACTAACCAAAATTGGCGAAATTGGCGGCTTTGACTTAAAAGCTCGTTCGACGCTTGCCTACACTTCGCAAAACGGCAAAGAAAAAGTAAATGTTAATCGCGTTGTTTTTCAATTTTCAAACCACGGAATTTACACAGTCAACGATTCAATTCAATCAATGGAGCATTTTATTGCAAAAGGCATTGAAACTACTTTAGCTGATATTGAAAAACTTTTGGCGCAGGATAAAAGCAATTTGGCTGAAATTAACAAAAAACTTGCATTACCTTTTGAAAGACAAGCCGAACTTGACGAGGCTTTAAAAAAGTTGGCGGAAATTGACAAAAAAATTTTCAAGCCGACTGAAGAAATCGACAACGCCGCGGCAGAATCTACAACAGCCGAAGAATCGGAAGTTGAACCGGAGCCTGAAAATGAAACTGAAAATTCTTACGCTGAAATTGAAAGTAAATTTCCCGCAGTTACTTTTTCAAAAACTGCTAACGGTCGTGAAATGTACAGGGTTGACGGAAAAATTGTAAGTCAAGATGAAGCCCGCGCAGCGGCAAGAAAAATCAGCGATGCAAAAACTAAATTTATTCTTGATTCACTTGAAAAAAATCTTGGAATAACTCCCAAAGTCGGTGATGAAGGCGGCAACCGGCTTGAAATCAGCTTTAAAAATTCGGAAAATAAATTAATATTAAACAACGCCAAAAGATTTAAAACTTTTGAAGACGCAGTAAAAGCGGCGCGTTATATCAAAGAAAATTTTGGCGATATAGATTTTATTAATGTTTACACCGAAAATTCTAACTTTCCAGATTTTAGAATTAATGAAAACGGCGAGCATAGCGAAAACGACGCGGCAAGAGAAAAAATTGCAAAGATTGACACTGAATCAGAAAATATTTCTGCACAATCTGAAAACAGTAGCAAGAATAATAACGCCCAAAATATTGCAAACGCCGCAATTCAAGCTACAACAAATTGGGTAGATAACCACGTTATTTTTGCCACTACGCCTGAATCTGATTCTGAAGAAACTCAAAAATTTATGGGCGGCTTAAGAAATGAAGTTATTAAGCAACAAGCAACTATAGGAGCTATAGCTGAAGTTGACAGGCAGAAACAAAAACAGCGTGAATCTTTGGAAAAATTGGACGCTGTTATAAAAAAATTGGACGATAAAAAATCTGCACGCGGCGAAATTGACGAGGCAGAATTAGAAAATATTGTTGACGCCGAAAATTTAAATTCTAGGCAAACTGCGATTGCTGATTTTGGGGCGTCAATGGGCGTACCTGTCAACTTTTTCAAAGGCAATAAAAAATTCCACGGCGCGTTCAGAAACGGTGAAATTTATTTGAATGTTGACACTGAAACTTCTTACGATTGGGTATTTTGGCACGAAAATTTTCACTGGTTAGCCAAAAATAATCCCGCGCTTTTCAAAGAAATTGCTGACGCTGTTAATATTTCTCAAGAACAAATTTCAGATTATCGCACTGAAACGGGGCGTGAAAATTTAAGCGACGCAGAAACTGTTGAGGAAATTTTGGCTGACAATATGCAAGAAGTTGCAAGCCGCGCCGGTCTGCTTCAGCAATTGGGCAAAAAAAATAAATCGCTTGTACAGCGAATCATAAGTTGGTTAAAGTCCGTGTTAGATAAATTCACGGACTTTTTTAATACGCCGAAAAACGGTTTGACGCGCGAGCAAAAAAATAAAATGTATGACGCATTCGGAAAAATGGTACGCACAATTACCGACGAAAACGGCAATACAATTTTCAGATTCAACAACCGCACAAAAAATATCGAACTTTCAAACGGCGACGCCCTGCCTGCAGTTAAATTTTCGGCGCGTGATATTGATGTTATGCCTGATACAATGAATACGAATAAAAATAATCAGCTTGCAAAACTTTTTGATAATGTTAACGTTGCAAAAGAATTTGGAAAACTTCAATCAACGCCGCCTATTTTCGTAAGTACTGATATTTCAGAAAATAACAACGAAGAAAAACTAAAAAAATTTGCAGTAGATATATTTAGTAGCCAATATCCTAACGGAATAACAGTGACTACTAAAATTGGGGAAGTAATTATTAGCAGAGCCAGTATAAAAGATAGTTTAGGTCATTCAATTTATCCTTCAAAAGTTGATTCTATTCTTAGTTTGGCAGAAGGTATGAAAAACGCAGCTTATATCGGCAATTTGGCAGATTTTGACGGCAAACCAATTATAAATCATTATTTTGCATATCCTATTGAATATAAAGGGCAAAAACATTATGTATTTTGCCGCGTAAGAGATAGATTCAACGAGCGAAGATTTTATGTTCACGACGTATTTACAGAGGCGGAAATAAGCGAAAAGAGCAATGCCGTTTCGCAACCCCAACCTCCTACCAATGGGCAGGTACAGTTGGGCGGCACTGCTCTTTACAAACAAATATTAGCAAATTTCTTCGCGCAAGGCAAGCAAAATATTTCTAATGAACAAAATAATTTATCCGAAAACGAAGATGACGGCAACACCAAATTTTCAATCAATGCAAGCAACAATTCAACAAGCGCACTGTTTCAAAAGATAAAAAGTTTAATGCCGAGTTGGGCGGGCAAACCTACCGAAGGCGAACTTTACACAAAATTTATTGCTCGCAAGCTTAAAGAATTAACCGGCTACAAAATTGCGTACGGTCATTATATCGGCAAGGACGCCGCCTTCATTGACGATTTACAAAAAGTTATCCGCGCAAAAACTATTGACGATTGGGAAAATCTTTTGTCGAAAGTCGGACAAGTTTTAGCGAAACAATTAAAACTGCCTGCAAATGATTCAATGCATAATTACATTGCAAGCTGGATTCTGGACGGCGCGCCAAATAACAATTCTGCAGAGGCAAGGGCTTTTCAAAAGGCAATGCGTGATAATCCTGCAACTTTTGAAATTTTGCGCGAGCTTCAGTCAAAGTTTCAAGAAATAAACGAAATGACGCCAACTCAACAAATGATGTTAAAAATTCGTGATGAAGTACCGAGCGAAAGTTTTATAAGCCAAATACTCGGCAGCAAGGCTTACGAACAACTTGTCGACGATCTTAACCCCATTAAAAAACTTGTGCAAAAAGCTGAAGAGCGTCGCTGCGAATATTTTTCAACAACCGAAAATCCGTACGAATTGGCAAGGCTTTATAAAGGTACGGGCGGAATTTCTGAAATGATGGTTGAAGGTGAAAATATTTCTGAAGTTAGGGCGGCGTTAAGTCGTGCGTTTCCAAATTTGAATTTTGGCAAATTTAAATCTTTGGCAGCAATTTTAAAATCAATCGGCGGCAAAAAAAATTTGAAAGAATTTGAGGCTTACTGCGTGGCTTGCAACACAAAAGATTTACACCGCCTGAACGCCCAAATATTCAAAGAGCAACAAAAACTTCAAGCCGAAATTGAGGACTTGCAGAAAAATCCTTCCCAAAATAAAAAATCTATCAAGGCAAAACAAAAACAAATTGATGACTTGGAAGGCGAAATTTACGAAACTGTAAAAGACGAGGCTGACTGCGACGCAATTATTAAAGAAGGCTCCGGCAAATACGGCGCGGCGCAAAAAGATATTGTGAATTTTTCACGCACGCTTTTACAAATGTTGCACTCAAGCGGCGTCGTCAACGATAACGCTTATGCTTCAATGTTAAAAATTTATCCAAATTACGTACCAATGCACAGAGTTTTTGAAGACAACGAAGAATTGAATTTTGGCGACAGTATGAAACGGCGCAAAGGCTCCAAAAGAATTATCATTTCGCCCGTTCAAACGATTATCAGAAATGCGCACGAATTTATTAAACGCGCCGAAAGAAACAAAGTTAAAGTTGCACTTGCGGGAATTGCGCGTTGCGGCGGATTCGGCGATTTAATCGAAGAAGTAAAAGGCAAAAATCCCAACGATAAAACTATAATCACTTTCCTTGAAAACGGCGAAAAGAAATTTTTGCAAACAGCCCCTGAAGTTGTCGAGGCAGTCAACAATCTGCAAACTGTAACGCAGGGCAGTTGGATAACAAATTTGCTTACGGCGGCAACGGGCGTGCTTAGAAGTTTGTACACGGCGGTTAGTCCGGACTTTGCCGCAGGAAATTTTTTCCGTGATATGCCGGACGCCTACCTTCACAATAAATACGGCAGCCAAAATCCTTTGACAACTTTGCTTGCAACGTGGCAGGGCTTGATGAGCGCGTTTCACAAAGATAAAATTTTTTATGAATGGTTAGCGATGGGCGGCGCGCAGTCAACTTTAGTTTCGCCCGACAGAAATTACACGCAGTTAAGCGTTGACAGATTGACGAAAACCACAAAAGAGCGTTGGCTAAATTCCGGCGTCAAAGGTTTTTTCAGTCAAATTTTGAACGCCCTGCAAACTGTCAGCGAATACAGCGAATACGCAACCAGAATCGGCACTTACAAATTGGCAAAAGAAACACTCGCCGCAAAAAATAACGGTGTAGCAACTTTGGACGATATGAGAAAAGCCGCATTAATGAGCCGCGATGCTACGATTGACTTTGCACGCGGAGGCAGGAGCGGGCGCACGATTAACAAGTACGTTGCATTTTCAAACGCCGCAATTCAAGGTTTAGACCGGACTTTCAGAACTTTCAACCCTGCCAAATTGAAAACCAAGGAAGGGCGCAAAGAATTACTCGGCGCGGCTGTAAGGCTTGCGTTGACGGGAATTTTACCGGCGATAATTTGTTTTGCCCTGAATCACGACAAAGACTGGTGGAAAAATTTACCGAATTACCAAAAAGAAAACAACTGGATTTTCGGCGAAGGCGTCAAAATTCCAAAGGGTATGGATTTTTCGATTAGATTATTTTCAACTTTGACTGAAGGATTTTTGAATTGGACAGTTGACAACAGACCCGCGCAACTTGAAAGAATTTTGCCGCGCAAAAATGACATAATTTCAAAACTTGTACCGACAATCGCCTTGCCGGTGCTTGAGAGCAGCGCAAATTATTCGTGGTTTAAAACTTTCCATTTCGTGAAGTTTTTTTAATGTGTCTAAAGGCGGCTTGTCTTCGCCCGTACACTCGTACCAAGCCTTCAGTACCGTTTCACTTACGATACATTCA
>JAFSZS010000216.1 GCA_017455645.1 Selenomonadaceae bacterium
CGTTGTGATTGTGGCAATACTTGTATAGTTCAGGGTTATCAGTTAAAAAGCGGTAGAACTCAATCTTGTGGTTGTTACAAACGTCAACTCGCCGCTGAACGCCAATTCAAAGATTTAACGGGGCAAACTTTCGGTCGCTTAACGGTAATAGCCTACGCTTACACGAAAAGCAGAGCAGCTTATTGGATGTGCAGTTGCATTTGCGGGAATGAATGTGTTGTGCGAGGGAGCAGTTTAATAAACGGTGATACTCAAAGTTGCGGCTGCCTTCAAAAAGAGAATGTGTCACAGATAAAATTTATTCACGGAATGAGTAACACGCGAATACACCGCATTTGGTCAAATATGATTGACAGGTGCGAAAATCCTGTTAATATTGGTTATTACAAATATGGTGGGCGTGGGATTAAAGTTTGCACTCAATGGCACGAGTTTATTAATTTCTATAACTACGTCTCAAAGTTGCCAAAATTCGGCGACATCAACTGCTCACTTGATAGAATTAATAACAATGGCAATTATGAGCCTGACAATGTTCGCTGGGCTGATGCCAAAACTCAAGGCAGAAACCGCCGCAATAACATTGTGGTAGAATATCAAGGCGTCAAAATGACACTTGCAGAAGCCGCCGAAAAAAGCGGTATATCTTATGATGTCTTGAAGAAAAGACACTACTCTAACAAAACGGGCGCAGATTTATTTCGCCCTGTGAAAGGCAGGTGATGTCAATGATTGAGTGGCAAGGTACAAAGGAGCTCAACAATGCTTTAAAAAGAATTGTGCGTGAGTTCCCACGGGCAAGAGATTTGTTTCTACGTCAAGAAGCTGAATTGCTGACAGCACGTGTTAAACCAAAAACGCCCGCGGACAGCGGCAGACTTCGCGGCGCGTGGGCTAGGAGTGAACCTTCGGGCGGTTCTATTGAAGTATATAACAACACTGAATACGCGCCCTACGTTGAGTTTGGACATCGCACGCGCAACGGTAAGAGTGTGGTACCCGGTCAATTCTTTTTGCGCGACGCCGTAGATGAATCACGCGCACAATTTCAAGCTGACGCAAGCAGAATTTTAGCGAGGCTTTTTAGATGATTAGTACTGAAGATATTTTTTTTGCATTGAAGGACGCGGTAAACAGAGCCGCGCCCAATTTGTTTGTAACCGCTGAACACTTGCAAACATCAAAAGAAAGTTATGCTTGGATTCAGTTCCGCCAGTTGCGAATTGATGAGGGCTTCGGAATGTTCCGGCGCAATACCCGCGTTAATATTCAAGTGGTACTTTCGCCCGATGAATTTACCGAAATTTACCACAGCGACCTGTACGCAATAGCTGACGCCTTCGACGAAGAATTTTGCGGCTATGTAAAAGTTGCTGATAGATTTATTACGATTTACGAAACAAACGCGCATATTTTTGATAACATTCTTCACTACGAATTTATTTTAGATTTTGCGGATTATGTGGATAAGTTTTTTAAAGCCGAAACTGAAGACGCAGATTTTATGGAAGATTTACATATACAAAAAAAAGATTAGCTCGCTTAGGCGGGCTTTTTTTATTGGAGGAATTTTTATGTTTGGAAAAATTCAACTTGTAGAATTTAAAGAAGACTTTGACGAACGCCAAAAAGCGGCGAGCGCGTGGACGGCGTTAACAGGCTTAGTTGGCGCAAGTTATAAGCAACTTAAATATATCGGCACTCAACCTGTAAACGGAATTTTGCATTGGTTTATCGCCGAACAGACTTTGATAATTGCGCGTCCGGAACGCCGCGTCGTCAAGCTGGCTGTTTTGGAAAAAGACGGCAAATTTGAACTTGTGCGTGATTCTATTGAAGTTATTTTTGGCTAAGAAAGGAAGATTTTTACTATGGCTTACAGCAGTACATTAGGTCTGCCCCAAATTTTCATAGATTTTCAAAGTTCGGCAAGTACCGCTATGATTCGCAGTTCCCGCGGTATCGCCACTATGATTTTGAATGACGAAAACGTTACCGACGATACAGGCTTGACATTTTTTAAAGTTACTGAATCGGCTGACATCCCCTCAACCGGTATCAGCGATAAAAACGTTGATTTAATCAAAAAAGGCTTAGCCGGAACTCCCGCGCAGTTGAATATTTTCTTAATCCCAAATTCTGAATACGATAAGGTTATTGACATCGTCACAAGTGAAACTGTTGCAACTACTACCACGATTGAAAGTGAAGTCTTTGTAGTTGGCGTTGAAGATATTGACGACCCCGACCTTAGCACTGAAGACCATTACGAAATACAACCCGTAACAGTCGAAACTGAAACAATTGTTACCGGCACTACAACAAGCACAGTTACTGTCGAGGCTACGATTACGCAAGCTGCGGCTCTCAAAGAAATTGGCGATTTAAAATTCAACTGGATTTGCCACCCGACAGGCGGCGCACAAGACCAAGAAGACCTTGCAACTTGGACGGCGGGGCAACGTAAAACCAAAAACAAAACTTTCAAGGCGGTTGTTGCAAAGTACAATGCTGATAATTACGGCGTTGTCAATTTCACTACTGATAATATCCGCGTTGTAAATCCTGACTACACCGACGCACTTGCTGAAGTTGGCGGCGACGCTGAACTTGTCGACGAAGATATTCCGCAATACGTTACCTACACCGCCGCCGAATACACCTCAAGAATTACAGGCGCATTAGCCGGTATTGGGCTTGACCGCTCCCCTACTTATCTGCAGTTCCCTGAAATTGTCGACTGCAAACGCTATGACGATATTGACACGCACATTAACGCAGGTGAACTTTGCCTTTTCGATGAACACGACGGCAACGGCGTTAAAATCGCCCGCGGCTGTAACTCCTTGACTACCTTTACTGCCAAAGTCGGCGAAAGTTTCAGATATATTAAAATCGTTGAAGCTATTGATATGATTGCTGACGATATTGCAAGCACTTTCCGCAGTGATTATGTTGGTAAAGTTCTCAACACTTACGATAATAAAATGTTGTTCATTTCGGCTATTATGGTGTACTTAAATCAGCTGAAGGAACTGTGCTTGATAACTCTGAAACCGCCGAAAACTACGTTGAAATTGACACCGACGCGCACAAAGACTACGCGCAAGTTCATAACATTTCACTTGACGAATACAGCGACCAACAACTCCTTGAATTGAACACAGGCACTCACGTATTTTTGCGCGGCAGAATTACCCCTGTTAATTCGATGGAAGACCTTGAGTTGCATTTTTATCTTTGATTTTGGAGGTAACAGAAAATGTTTTTTGACATTCAGAAATTTGCGCGTGATTATCAAGATGTGACTTATAGAGGACGTCGCCGTCTTAGTGGCAATTTTGGGAGGTTGTACATTTCAGGGGTTATGATTTTTGAAATTTCAGCCTTTGAAGCAAAGATTACTGCTAACCGTGACACGGTAATTATCGGGCAAAGCGAAGACAGTAAAATTACAAGCTTGGCGGGCGAAGGCAGTTTCACCATTAAGCAAGTATTCAGCCGCGGGTTTGACAAACTTTTGGAGAATTGGAAAAACGGCTACGATGAAAGATTTGTCTTTGTTGGCGTAATGCGCGACCCTGATACTGTTCAACACCAAGAAGAAAGAGTGCGCCTCGAAAATGTCGCCATTAATGAAATAATGGTGCAAAAGTGGGCTAAAGGTGAGGTTGTAGAAAAAGAAATCCCGTTTACTTGGACCCCAGAAGATACTTACTACGAAAATATTATTGACCTTCCAAATGAATCTGTAGTGCACGAAACCAACGGCGGTTTTTAATTTCCCATAAAAAGTTTGACGACCCGCCCTTGACGTGGTAAAATTTACTTGTAACAAAAGTAATAACCCGTCGGGGCGAATCGCCATTTATATTATAACCGCTCCGACAAAATTTGTAAAGGAGTTGGTTATTTTGAGTGCAAGAATTGATTTGACCGGTCAAACTTTCGGCAGGCTTACAGTTTTGAGTTACAGCCATACCGACAAGCGTGGCAAAAGTTATTGGCATTGTAAATGCAGTTGTGGGCAAGAATGTGTAATTGAAGGTAACAGATTGAGAAGTGGCAAAACTCAAAGTTGCGGTTGCTTGAGAAACGATAATAATAAAAAAAACGGAGAGTTAAGGATTAAAAATTTAATCGGTCAAAAATTCGGCAAGCTTACAGTCATTAGCTTTGAAGGTCGCCGCGGTAACTATACTTATTGGAAATGCCGCTGTGAATGCGGTACAGAAAAGATTGCTACTACCAGCACCTTAATAAGCGGGCATATTACGTCTTGCGGTTGCTCAAAAGCACAAAACCTTGTTGGTCAAACTTTTGGGCGGCTTACTGTCTTAGGGCGCGCCGAAAACAAAAGCAACAAAACGGCTTGGTTATGTCAGTGCGCTTGCGGTAACAAATGCATTGTTCAAAGTTATCTTTTGACACACGGAATCACCAAATCTTGCGGTTGCTTATCTCGTGAGTTGTCTTCAAAACGCCGCAAAACGCACGGAATGACAAAAACAAAAATATATAAATCTTGGAACGAAATGAAAAGGCGTTGCTCAACCCCCAGTGCTGAAAGTTTTGCTGATTACGGCGGGCGCGGCATAAAAGTTTGTGAACGCTGGCTGAAATTTGAAACTTTCTATGAAGACGTCAGCAAGTTACCACACTTTGGCGAGAAAGGCTACACACTTGACCGTATCAACAACGATGGTAACTACGAACCGGCTAACGTTCGCTGGGCTGACAAGAAAACGCAGTCTAACAATACCCGCCGCAATGTTATTGTTAAATATCAAGGAAACGAAATGACCTTACCTGAGGCTGCCGAAAAAAGCGGAATTGAATACCGGATTTTAACAACCCGCATATACCGCGGCGAAACGGGCGAATATTTATTCCGCTTGCCGAAAAAATAAACTAAGACTAAAACTAAAAATCGTGGCTCGCTTCGGCGGGCTTTTTTATTGGAGGGATTTAAAATGGCGGCTACTACCATTCAAGAATTAATAGCAAGGCGCGAGCAAATCAAAGACAGCAAGAAAAAGAAATATGACATTGAAACCAGTATCGGCACTGTAACAGCGATTATGCCGGACGCCGCGCTTGTCGCCGAGGCTTTAAATTTGAATACCGGCTTTGAAATTAACAAATACCTTGTCTACAATTCGATAATTGAACCGAATCTGAAGGACGGCGAACTTCAAAAGGCTTACGGCGTGCTTGACCCTACAGATATTGTTTCGGCAGTATTTTTGCCCGGCGAAATTGCAAAAATCGGTGACAAGCTTTTTAATTTGGCGGGCTATGACAAAAAAATTACCGCTAAACTTCACGAATCAGTAAAAAACTAGTTTCAGAAAATTGGAAGGCGGCAACGGCGGCTTATTTCGCAGTGCGCGGCTTAAGACCGGCAGAATTTTTGACATTGCCACTACTCGAACAAATTTTTTACTATGAATCAATGCGCCGAGAAGCCGAAATTGAAAATCTGAAATGGGAAAATCTGTACAAAATGTTAGGTGGGCGTAATTATTAACCCAGTCATCGTAAATTGTAATACCGCGCCCGCCGTAATTTTTATTTTTGAAAAACTGGATAGGGGGCTTTTGGCTAGTCCTTTGAGAATTAGGCTTGTTTAATTGCTCAAGAATCCCCCGCCTTTAGGTGTGGGGAGCGTCAATTAAACCGATAAATGCAAGTAAAAGTCATAGGGGGTGATTAACATTTCAGATTACAGCCTTTCGGCGCAACTACGCGCGCGGGACGCGGGTTTTTCTTCGGTAATTAAATCTGCCCAAAAGGCGGTTGAAAATCTTAAAAGTACCGCAGATAAATTAAAAAGTGAGCAAGATTTAAAAATGAAAGTCGGCGTTGACGGTATGGCTAGAATCGAACGCCTGAAAAGTGCTATCGAAGCGGCGCGGCAAAATTCCAACAAGCCTTTATCCGTACGCCTCCGCGACCAAGCTACTCAACAACTTTCTAAACTGCGTACCGAAATTAACGCCTTGACTTCTAAGGCTCATAACATTGTCGCAAACGTCAAGGTAAACGGCGCAGAAAAACTCAAGGGTATAAAAAATTCATTGTCTGAAGGTATCGGCGGCGCGGCAATGGGTATGGGCGCAACTATGCTCGGTACTGCCGGCATTGGTTACGGCGTCGTTAATGCTGTTCAATCTCAAATGAATTTTGAAAAGCAAATGAGCGCGGTCAAGGCAATTTTAAGCGGCAGTTACAGCGGCGAAGAGTTAAATAAGCAAATGGTAACTTTAACCGCACTTGCCGAAAAAATGGGCGCAACTACCAAATTTACCGCCAAAGAAGCGGGCGACGCCCTGTATTTTATGGGTATGGCAGGTTGGAAAACTGAACAAATGGTAGCCGGTTTACCTGCTGTCTTGAATTTAGCCGCCGCCGGAAATACCGACCTTGCAACCACTTCTGATATCGTTACTGATTCAATGACAGCGTTTGGCTTAAAGGCGGGTAAAACTGTCAAAAACGCCAAAGGGCAGACTGTTGAAATGTCGCAACATTACGCTGATTTAATGGCGGCACTCGTTACAAATGCAAATACTGACGTTGTACAGGCGGGCGAAACTTTGAAATACGCCGCGGCGAATGTTGGCGCAATGTTCGCTAACGGCACTGATGAAGACAGAATGCGCGGCGCAGAAGATATGTTTTTGATAACAGGCTTAATGGCTAATGCAGGTATTAAAAGCAGTCAAGCCGGTACTTCGGCGCGCGCACTTTTCGCAAGGCTCGGCAGTCAAAATCGTAATGCAAGCTGGGCACTTGAGGCTTTAGGAGTAGATTTTACTGATGAAAACTACGGCGGCACAGGCGAAGTACGCAGAATCCGTGACATTATCGGCGATTTAAGGTCACGTTTTAAAGAGGGTGTATCGCCGGAACAGTTGCTTGACTTTGCTGAAACTCTTGAAGGCACAAAGTTGCACGCTGATACACGCCGAAAACTGGAAAAATTTATCGAAAAGGCTCAAGCCAACGGCGGAAAATTGCCCGGCGGCGAAATGCTGAAAATGGCGGCTCTGTTAAACGGTCAAGAAGGTATGAGCGGCTTACTTTCGGTACTTTTGGCAAGCGAAGAAGATTTTAACAAGCTTGCAAGTGCGATTGACAACGCCGACGGCGCGGCTGAAAAAATGGCGGCTATTCAACTTGACAACCTTGCAGGAAGTATTACGCTTTTAGGCTCGGCTTGGGACGCCTTCCAACGCAGTTTTGTTAAAGGCAGTGCGGGCGACGGCTTACGCAGTTTTGTTGATTCTGTTACTGATTCTTTGACCAAGGCTAACAAACTTTTTGAAGACGGTATTGACTTTTCAGACTTGGTTGCACTGGGCGCGGACGCCGTTACCAAATTAAAAAATAAATTCCTGGAACTTGACGGTATCGGCAGCCTTTTAGCGGGCGGCGCACTTTTTATGGGGCTGAAGAAAATCGCCTCACTTGCTTTAAGCGTCAAAGACACTATCGGCGGTTTGTTGAAAATTCGCTCTGCGGCTGATTTGGGAAATGCTATTCGTGGTAAACAAGCGGCGGGCGGCTTGCAAACTGCCGCGGCTATGAATGTTAATGTTTCAACTATGAATGTTAGGGCGGGCGTCGTCAATTTAAGCGGCACTGTCAAAGGCGGTACACCTGCAATGGGCGGCGCGGCTGGCAAGGGCGCAGTTATCGCCGCTAATCAGCAAAGGGTTGACGCCTATTACCAACGCCGACAACAAATTTTGACTTCAGGTACAACAAGCGGCAGACCTATACCACCCGCAACTGCTACAGGCGGCGTTTTGGGCACTCTCAAAGGCGGCTTAAAGGCGGGCGGCGGTATGCTTGCTCTTTCCGCACTTTTGGGCGCGTTTGACGTTTATTCTACCCGTACAAATTCTGAATACAACAACAATTTAGCTGTTGACGAATTAAACGCCGCACGCTCCGAATTGAAAATGTTGCAGGAACAAGGCGCGGATATTACTCAAATTAATTCACAACTTGCAAAAATTCAATCGGCTGAAGAAAACGTCCGTACCATTGCTGAAACAGGGCGACTTAACGAGCGCAGGGCTAATGCCGGTGTTGCCGGTATGCTTGCAGGTACGGCGGCGGGCGCGGCTTTAGGCTCGGTTGTCCCTATTATCGGTACTGCGATTGGCGCGATGATTGGCGGCTTTTTGGGGCAATACGGCGGTGAATGGTTTGCTGACAATTTCGGCGAAGTCAAAAAAACTAAAACTCAAACGCCTGAAGAAATTGTTTCACGATCAAGCGCGGCACTTTCAAGGCATCGCCAACAGGATATTGAAGAAAGGGAACGCCCTGCAAAAGAAAGGGCTACTTCAGAATTTGCGCTTAAAAATTATTCTTCGACGATTGCGCGACACCGAGACGAAGACAGAATCGAATGGGAAAGCTCACATTTTGCTACGCCTGATGAAGTTGTTATAGGTGCAGGAAAGGCAATGATTAGGCGGCGCGACGATAACACTAAAGAACTGCAAAAATTACAGCGCGACGCTTACAATGCCGAAATTCAAGCTAATATCAAAAAACATCAGCAACAGGAAAATCTTAAAAATTTCGGCTATACAAGTTTATGGCAAGACTATTCTACACCTGCCGAATCCGAAACGCGGGCGATTGATTACAAGAAAAAATATTCTATCGGCAATGAAGAATCTGCACGACAACGCAACATTTCAACCAATGCTAATGGTCAAGAATATGTAAACTTGAATCAAGGCGCGTTTACAAATTGGCTTGATTCTTTGAAGGCGAAATTTGCAGGTACTGAAACTCCTGCACAGACTAAAAATTTTACACCGCCATCAGCAACCGCTTTACCCTTTACAACCACTCAAACACCGTTTAAAACGTTGGAGAAAAGCGCGGTTGACCTTTCAGGCGCGTTTAAATCTGTTAAAACGCCGCTTGACGAAATAAAAGGCTACACGCCCGCAGAAACTCCAAAACCAATGGGAATACCGGAAATAAAAGTTCCAAAGTACGACTATTCTAAGGCGTTTCAAAATTTGCCGACTTATTCACCGGCTGAAACTCCAAAACCAATGGGAATGCCGGAACTTACACCGCCAAAATACGATTATTCGGCGGCTACTCAAAACTTGCCAGGCTACACGCCCGCGCAAAATTTAACTCCTATCACAATGCCCAATCTTGAAATGCCGGAACTTAACATTGCTGAAAAAATTTCTGCAGGGCTTGAAACTGTTTCAACGGTCTGGGAAATTCTCAAGACTTCAGCATCAAGCACTTTTGAGGAAATTTCAACTTCAATCAGTACGGGGCTTGAATCTGCAAAAAATTCTGTTGCAAGTTTCGGTGAAGAAATTTCAATGTCAATGACTACCGGCTTTGAAACGATTAAAACTTCAATTTCAAGTTTCGGCGAGGGACTTTCAACCAATTTTGGTACAAGTTTTGAAACTTTGAAAACTTCGCTTGCCACTTTTGGAGAGGAATTTTCAACTTCTTTCAGCACTAGTTTTGAAACTTTGAAAACGTCAGCGGCTGCGATTTTTGAAGAAATTTCAATGACGGCAACCGCGGGGCTTGAGTCTTTGCAAATGTCGGTTACAAGCATTGGCGAAAATATCTCAATGTCTTTCAGTACAAGTTTTGAAACGATTAGCACAATGGCGGCAACAACTTTTTCAAGTTTAAGCGCGTCAATCAGCGGCGGCGTAGAATCTGCGCGAGCAACTATCACGACGGCTTTTAGCAGTGCGGCGGCTGAAGTCCAAGGCATTTGGGGCGCAATACCAGGCTTTTTCAGCGGTATTTTCGGCGGATTGGGCGGAATTGCGGCTGGAGCGGGCGCGGCTATTGCGGCAGGCATTAATTCCGGTATCGGTATGATTCAAAGTGCGTGGGAGGCTTTAAGCGGTTGGTTGTCTGCAAAAATTTCAAGCCTTGCAAGTATGGCTAGCAGTGCGGCGGCGTCAATCGGTATCGGCAGCAACGCTAAAGGCACTGCTTATTGGCGCGGCGGTTTTACTGAAGTTAATGAACACGGCGGCGAATTGATTATTTTACCGAGCGGCAAGGAAATTTACCCCTATTCAACAACTCAAAATGTTTTGCAGGAAACTAAAATTGCCCATAACGCAAAAGGCACAAGTTTTTTCAGCGGCGGCTGGTCTGAAGTCAACGAACACGGCGGCGAATTAATGTACCTGCCGACGGGTACTAAGATTATTCCGCACGCTACAACTGTTCGTATCCTGCGCGAGCAAATTAAGGAGAAGTTGCAAAATGGAAATTCTTATGCCTTTAATCAACAATCGACAATCGCCCAAAATTCGGCTACGTCAAATGTTGGATATAATAAATCGGCGGTTGCGGATGGAATGGCGAATGTACGGGCAACCTTCGGAACATACGAACGACACAGCGGCAGATTTAATGCTGATAGCGGAAGTTCGATACAAACTGAAATATCGAAGACTTCACAAGTCGAAAAAATAGACGAACTCGGCAACTTAAAAGGCGTCAACATTCCTGAATATAACCGCATTACTGCAGATGATTCAATAGCCGTTAAACGCGCTAAACAACAGGCACAACGGCGGCAAAATTCGGCAACGTCAACCTCCACAGCGAACAACCGCACTGAAAAGCAAATTGCTGTCAATGATTCTGCACAAAGTTTAAAAATTGCGCACAACTACAGCGGCACAAGTTTTTTCAGCGGCGGCTTAACCACTGTCAACGAACACGGCGGCGAAATTATTTCCCTGCCAAACGGCAAAACGATTTTTCCGCAATTCACGACGCAAAACATTTTCAAGCGAGAATTGCCACGCTTTGATGAGCTCGGCAACTTAAAGGGCGTAAACATTCCAGAATACAACCGTATCACTGCCGATGATTCAATAGCCGTTAAACGTGCCAAACAACAGGTGCAAAGGCGGCAATTTTTAGGAGAAGACAAAAATGGACAATTCGGGAATTCAACCATACATAGCATTTTTTCAAATGTTGGAGGAAGATTTTTGCAAATCGGATATACCGCAGGAAATCAAAAACGAAATGAGATTTCGAGCGGCAATATCACGGGGCTGGCTGTTTTACCTTTGGGAAAAAGACAGCCAATTAGCCCTGTCGATTATTCTGGCAATGTGGAACGATATAATTCCAGCGGAACTTTTTATTCATTCAGTGAACTCGGAAACTTAAAAAACGAAAAACAGCAAGCACCTTTCAATTCGGCGGCGGTGTACAATCAGTCTAGAAAAAGTCAACTTAATCACGTATCCTCATTTAGCAATTATAACCCGTTTTTTTATTGGAAAAATGGCGAGCAATTCGCCTCAAAAAACAGTACGACTGATATTTCAAACGTTGCCGACAATTCTCAAAAAATCATTTCCAACAGTAAAATTTTCGCTCCGCAAAATAACCGTGCGCGTAATCGTCAACCTTCGATGAATCCGCTTGATATTCTCGTAAACGTTTTCAAGCGTTCATCGCCAAACAATCGCAGTATCAAACGGGCGGGTAACATTTTATCGACCATTCAAAATGCAAAGCGCAATGTTCCAATTAGTCTCAGCACGCCTACGACTTTTCCAACTTTCAACAATCGGCAGACGCGCATTGCCGGTATTGGCGATTATGTTAAAAATTTCGGCGACAATCAGCTTAGCCCATTTGAAACGCTTAACAATTTCAGTTTCAATCAACTTGACGAATTGCCCGTACCGCAAATCAGCCCCCAAAAAACTGCCGCAACTTCCAACAACCATTCAACTTCCAACACTTCCAACACTACCAACAATTCCAATTCTTCAAACGTCAGCTTTAATTTCGGCGGCGTCAACATTTCAAACGGTATGGACTTCGACAACTTCACTCACAAACTGATGACGCTGTTTACTCAAGGCGCGAGCAATTCTGTTTTGCAATAAGGAGGCGGCTTTATGAACTTTTCGCAAATTTGGAATACTGCCAACAATGTTGCGTCGTATATCCTTGGTAACACGCGGGAATATCGCACTGTTGTTTTGTCTAGCGGCGAAGAAAGATTTACCTTGCCGGTTACTCCTTGGCGTTATCAAGTACAGACCTCACAGGATAATCATTTGATTGAGATTCTCGAAGTAGGTGAAAGGCTTATCTTCGGCAACCCAAAACTTAAACGCTTGAAATTTAAATGTTTCTTCCCTGCCGTTAAACACCAGTACCCATTTGTTGTCGGAGACGTTGCAGAAACTTCGGAATGTATCGCACTTCTTGAGAAATGGAAAGAAAATAAAGCCCCTGTACGCGTCATAATCACGGATTCTGTCGTTAATCTGAATATGGCAATAGAAAATTTTAACTATGAAGAAAAAGACGGTTCCCGCGATATTTACTATGACCTGAGCCTCACGGAATACAAAGACTTCAACACGCCTCAAGCCAACAACGATAAAATTGTTGACACTTTAAGCGGCTTGAAAGACCGCCCTAACACCGACCGCACAGTACAGCAAATTTCTTCTTTTGTCGAAAAGGCGCAAGATATACTCGAAGCCTCAAAAAATGCCTACGGCACGTGGTCTGAATTGCAAAAATTCACCAATATTAACAATGTAAAAAATCTGGCAACACGAGGCATTTCCAGCGTCATCAAATCTGGCGGCTGGAAATGGTAAAACCCCATAAAAATTACGGCGGGCGCGGAATTACTGTCTATCCTGCGTGGATTGATGATTTTCAAGCTTTTTATGATTATGTCAGCAAACTTGAACATTTTGGCGAGACGGGATATACGCTTGACAGAATTGACAACGACGGCAACTACGAACCGGACAATTTGCGTTGGGCAGACGCTAAAACACAACAACGCAATACTCGAAAAAACGTTTTTGTTGAATATCAAGGGCAAAAAATGACATTAACAGAGGCGTCTGAAAAAAGCGGTATTAATCTGAAAACTTTAAAAGACAGACTTAAGCGCGGCGAAACCGGCGAATATTTGTTCCGGTTGCCGAAACGCTGACGCTTGACCTTCCAAAAGTTTTAGGCTATAATAAACTCTGTATAAGTTTTTTGAAAAAAATAAATATCGCAGGGGGCGGGATAAAAAACGCCCTGTAAGGCAAATCGAACTTACGCCGCGCTTGCGCCGAGCTTACGCCACGCCTACGCCTAGCTTACGCTTCGCTACCTGCTTTACTTCCTCTCCCTACTTTCGCCGCGCTGTCTTTTCGGCAGTTTGCGTTTGTTGGGACAGCCTGTAAAGCCCGTAGCAAGATAGTTTGTACGGACAGTTCGCAACGGACAGTTTGCAGTATGACAGCTTGCAACGATAGTTTGTTTGATTCCCCCCGAGCTTGACCTCTTTTTTATCCCCTTTGTAATCCCCCCAAATATCCCCTACCGGTGGTTATTCCCAACAACTCTCTTTTTTTACCTACCCCTACCCCTTAAATGTCCCACCCCTTGTCCACTATAAGTGCCGGTTGGCTTGTTTGCTATACCGCGCACGCGCCAAGACGTTTAAGACGTTTAAGACTTTTTTTAAGAGGAAGAAGAGGAGCGCGGGCGGGCGCGATATTTAAAATAACTTAAAGAAGTAGGCAACATTCGATGAAAATCCAAATTGCAGGGATTGTCGAAGAATCCTGCGTTGACGGCAGCGGCATTCGCTTCACTGTCTTTTTGCAGGGTTGTCTAAGGCATTGCAAAGGCTGTCACAATCCAACTACTCACGACTTGAACGGCGGTAAAACTGTCGATACTTCCGATATTATCAATAAAATCAAAGACAACCCTATTCTCACAGGACTAACCTTAAGCGGCGGCGAACCGCTTTTACAAATAAAACCCGCTATTGAATTGGCTCAAGCCGCAAAAAATTTCGGTCTTGACGTTTGGCTTTACACAGGCTTTAAATTTAAAGAAATACCAAATGACGCCAACGAACTACTGAAACTCGTTGACGTTGTTGTCGACGGTGAATATATTGACGAACTGCGCGATTTAAATTTAAACTTCCGCGGACCGTCTAATCAATGGATAATTTTTCTGAATCATAAAAGATAGCTCGCTTAGGCGGGCTTTTTTCAGTTGCTAAGGGGAGGTGATGACAAATATGCGCATTGCAATTTTGGCAGGTTCAGCCACTGAAATTACAAATTTGTTGACCAGTTGCACTTGGTCGGGTGATATTAAACAAGCCGCCCGTAAACTTGAATTTAAATTTGTGCAAGACGACCGCGACCCCAACATTCCTGTAATTGACGTCGACTGCGGCTATACAATTCTTGGAGCTGATGATAACGGCGAAATCGTTTTTAGAGGGAACGTTTACAATCGCAAGATAGACAGAAAAAACTCAAGCGTTCACATTGTTGCCTATGATAATTTGTTCGTCCTTAACAAAAGTAAAACGACAAAAAAATATAGTAATGCTTATCCTGAAGACATCGCCCACGGCGTTTGTAGCCTTATGGGCGTCAAGACTGGAAATATCGCAACTACAAATTGCCTTGTTTCTTTCATAGCTAACAATAAGACCGGCTACCAGATAATTCAAGGCGCGTATTATGAAGCTCACAAGCAGAACGACAAGCTATACCAACAAATAATGCGCGGCGATGAGCTTGACGTTATCGAAAA
>JAFSZS010000217.1 GCA_017455645.1 Selenomonadaceae bacterium
TGGAGAAGTGTCGCTGGTGTACGAGGTGCCCGGATTTGACGGGATTAAAACTCTGTGTACGTGCTTCCCTGCTTGGCTTTGAGGTGTACGAGGTGCCCGGATTTGACGGGATTAAAACAACCAGAAACTACATGACCAACAGTCTTTAAGGTGTACGAGGTGCCCGGATTTGACGGGATTAAAACTAATGCAAAGTTATCAAGGAAGTTGTTGCAGAATACGAAAAAATAAAAATCCCCGCCTACGTAACTTTTATTACTGACGGCGGGGTTTCTCGTACGAACGAAATAAAAAATTTGTTAATCAGCGCGTCAAGGTTGCCGATTTTTTGGCAATTTGTGGGAGTGCGCGGCAGTGGTTACGGCGTGCTTGAAAAGTTGGATACATTGGCGGGGCGTTATGTTGACAACGCCAATTTTTTTGCGCTGGACGATTTTAAAACAGTTCCAAATTCAGAATTGTATTCACGCCTTTTGAATGAATTTCCAACTTGGCTGAAAGAAATTAAGCACAAAGGGATTATTTAGATTTATTTTCGTAATAATTTTGAACGGCGGCTTTAATTGCTTCTTCCGCCAAAACTGAACAATGCATTTTGTGAACAGGCAGACCGTCCAACGCCTCGGCAACGGCTTTATTTGTAAGCTGCAACGCCTCGGCAAGCGGTTTGCCTTTTATCATTTCTGTTGCCATTGAACTTGACGCAATAGCCGAGCCGCAACCGAAAGTTTCAAATTTCACGTCAGAAATAATATCGCCGTCTATTTTCAGATACATTTTCATAATATCGCCGCATTTTGCATTTCCGACTTCGCCCACGCCGTCAGCATTTTCGATACTTCCAACGTTGCGCGGGTGGCGGAAATGATCCATTACTTTTTCACTGTATAAAGCCATAAAAATTTCTCCTTTTAAATTTCCTGCAGTACTAAAAAAATCGATTTTAAGGCGTCTCATAAGCCCGTAGCGCGTCGATTTCAACCCGAGGGTACATTTATATCAAAAAACTTTTTTCAGGGCGGATTTTGGCTATTTTTCCAAAACGAAACTTTTTTTGCCGCTGATTTTATCTTTCCACAAAGGCGACATATCGCGCAGATATTCGACAACTTCAGAAACTGCCGTAACAATTTTTTCAACTTCAGATTCAGAATTGTATTCACTGAAAGAAAGTCTAAGCGAGCCGTGCGCAATTTCGTGCGGTCTGCCAATCGCCAATAAAACGTGGCTTGGGTCAAGTGAACCGGAAGTACAGGCAGAACCGCTTGAGGCGCAAATTCCCCTGTCGTCCAAAAGTAACAAAAGACTTTCGCCCTCAATTCCTTCAAAGCAAAAATTCACGTTGCCGGGCAAACGTTTTTCTGCGTCGCCGTTCAAAATGCTGTAGTGAATTTTATTTAAGCCGTCGATAATTTTATTTCTAATCGCCAAAAGTTTTTTCGTATTTTCAGCCATATTCGCGCAGGACTCCTCAAGAGCCGCCGCCATTGACATTATCGCAGGAACATTTTCGGTACCACCGCGCTTGCCTTTTTCTTGTGCGCCGCCTTCAATCAAATTTGACAGCGGGAAATTTTTTCTTGCGTACAAAACGCCAACGCCTTTTGCGCCGTGAAATTTATGTGCAGAAATTGACAGCGCGTCGATATTTTGTTTTTGCACGTCAATTAAAATGTGTCCGGCGGCTTGTACCGCGTCTGTATGGAAAGAAATTTTTTTAGCGCGGCAAAGTGCGCCAATTTCGGCGATTGGTTGAATTGTACCAATTTCATTATTTGCAAACATAATTGTAACAAGGCAAGTATCGGGGCGAATTGCTTTTTCAATCTGCGCGACGGTTACAATTCCGTTTTCGTGAACGTCCAAAAGTTCAATTTCAAAGCCTTCACGCTGTAATTTTTCAAGCGTATGTAAAACCGCGTGATGTTCAAACGCCGTTGAAATAATATGCTTTTTATTTTTTTTTGCTCCAACTTTAGCCGCTGAAAGTATCGCTTGATTGTCCGCTTCACTGCCGCCGGAAGTAAAATAAATTTCATTGGGCGCGGCGTTGATACACTTTGCAATTTTGGCACGCGCTGAAGTTATCGCCTCCTGCGCCTTTTGTCCAAATTCATACAAACTTGAAGGGTTGCCCCAAATATTTTCCATATGAAAAACCATTGCATCTATTGCGGCGCGGCTCATTTGAGTGGTTGCCGCGTTATCTGCGTAAATCATTTTATCCCTTCTTTCGTCGAAATTATAATTTTTTTTTAATATTTAGTCAATAATGAGAATTTTTCTTGATAATAAAACTCTGTTGAAATTTGGCAAAAAAAATTCGGCAGAATCTGCACTCCGCCGAATTTATATTTAATTTGAAAAATTTTTAAACCGGAGTAGGATTATTATCCGGCTCAAAATTCGTTTCAACATTTTTTTTAGAAAGTTTCATAAAATCTGTAGTCATTTCGTCAAGAACTTTGACAATATTTTGATTTTCTTCCGGCTCGCCAAAAACTATCGCCTTTAATTCGTCTGCAGTCAAAGTTTCCTTGTCAATTAAAGCCTGCGCGATTAAATCCAGTTCGTGGCGGTGTTCATTGATAATAATTCTGCAAGCGTCGTAAGCTTCTTCCAAATACTTGTGAACTTCCTTATCAATTTCGCTTGCAACTTCTTCAGAGTAATTGCGCTGATTCTGCCCAAAATACATTTGAGTTTGATCGCTGCCGTAAGCAACCGGTCCCAAAATATCGCTCATACCGTACTGCATAATCATAGCGCGGACAATTTTGCTTGCTTGCTGAATATCTTGAGATGCGCCGGTTGAAATTTCGTGAAGTACAATTTCTTCAGCAACGCGCCCGCCCATTGAAACTTTCAGCCTGTCCAAAAGTTCAGAGCGCGTGGCGTAACTTCTGTCTTCCTTCGGCAACATTAAGGTATAACCGCCTGCCCTGCCGCGCGGAATAATTGTAACTTTGTGAACGGGATCTGCGTGCTTCAACATCATTCCAACGAGTGCATGCCCGCCTTCGTGGTACGCGGTTAATTTCTTTTCGGCGTCGCTCATAACTTTAGATTTTCTTTCGGGACCCGCCATAACGCGCTCGATTGATTCTTCAAGTTCAATCATATTAATTTCGTGCTTGTTCCTGCGCGCCGCCAAAAGTGCCGCCTCGTTTACAAGATTAGCTAAATCTGCGCCGGTAAATCCGGGCGTGCGCCGCGCCAAAACGTCTAAATCAACGTCGCGCCCAATCGGCTTGCCTTTTGAGTGAACTTTCAAAATTGCGATTCTGCCTGTAACGTCCGGCTTGTCAACCACAATTTGCCTATCGAATCTGCCGGGGCGTAAAAGCGCATGGTCAAGAATATCTGGTCTGTTGGTTGCAGCGATAATTATAATTCCCTCGTTTGCCGCGAAGCCGTCCATTTCAACCAACAACTGATTCAAAGTTTGTTCGCGTTCATCGTGCCCACCGCTGATACCTGCGCCGCGTTGTCTGCCTACCGCGTCAATTTCGTCAATGAAAATTATGCAGGGAGCATTTTTCTTAGCTTGTGCAAATAAATCACGAACTCTTGACGCGCCGACGCCTACAAACATTTCAACAAAATCACTGCCGCTGATTGAGAAAAATGCAACTCCAGCCTCACCTGCAACTGCCTTCGCCAACAAAGTTTTACCTGTACCCGGCGGACCAAATAACAATACACCTTTAGGTATTCTCGCGCCCAAGTCATTGAA
>JAFSZS010000218.1 GCA_017455645.1 Selenomonadaceae bacterium
GGGATATAGGGATATAGGGATATAGGGATATAGGGAATAGGGAATAGGGAATAGAAAAAAGTTTTCACTACTCACTATCCACTACCCACTACCCACTATTCCCTATACAGGCAGGATTTTTTTTATTTTGCGTCAAATACTTCAATATCTTAAATACTAAGGAGGTTTTATTTGTGGATAATTTGAACTTTGAAACAATCGAGCGGCTCCGAAGCCTTTTTAGGCAAATGTCTGATTCCCGCCGATTGCTACGCCCAATTATAGCGGATATTGCAAATTCGCTTGAACGCGGTTTTTTTATCGACAATCACGCGGAAGAAATTAATTTGCGCTTGAAACAAATTTTGGATATTCAAGTAAAATTATCTTACGTCGAATCAATCAGAAAAGCCGTAAACTCAAAAAAAATAGACCAAGTCGAACAGTCTATAAATTTTTTGGAGCAAAATTACAAGCGGGACAAAATTAACGCCACGCTTGCAAGAATTGAAATGCTTGTGGTTGATTCAGACGACCCCGCAATTATCGAATCAGTAAAAAAAGTTAAACTGCAATCTGAATACCTGCGCAATAAATCTGCAAAAATGGAACTGGAAGAATTTTCTCAACTTGCCGAAAGATTTTTGTTGCTTGTAAAAATTATCGACAACGCAGAAAAATTTTCATCTTCAGATTTTATTTCGGTTTCAAATTCTTTCAGCGACAACCCCTTAATCGCAATGGTTTTAACCAGCCGCCTTATACATTTTCCGCGGCTTGAAAAAACTGTGGAGCCCGCCGCGCCCGCGCCTGCGCCCGTTCCTGCAAACGACCCGCTTACTCCTAACAAACACCGCCTTAGCGCAGTTATGGTTAAGTTTGAAAAAGTTAAACCGGATTTAGAATTGGTACAAACTAACCCCGACAATTTCACAATTCAAAAATCCAATCACAAAAAAAATCTTTCGGTTAAATCTTTCAACAATAAAATTCGTCAACTTTTCGATTCAGTGGACACGCTCCAAATTTTTAAAATTCTTGTTAAGTCCAGAATTTTTTTTATTAATGATCCTTGCAACTTTTTACAAAACGCCAAAATGACAAAAAAAATTGCGGCGATTGTCCCGCGCCTTTTCGACAAGCTTTTTGATTGGGGAATTGTTGACAAAGTTACTTGGCGCGAACACGAATTTTATTTTCTGAACAACAGCGGCTTAGATTTGTGTATTCGTTGCTTTACAAAGGCGAATCCCCCCGGCAATTCAGATTATTTTGGGGATTTATTTCACGCCCTGCAATTTTCGTTTTTCCTGTTTTGGAACACCGCCTGAAGTCTAACCTTAAAATCAGCCTTGCTTACAATTCAACTTTGCCTATCGCTCGCGCTCAAGTTAAAGACCGCGTTTATCTTTTTGCGTCGTTGGTACTTTTGGGCGAAGATTGGGCGGCGTTTATTGCCTCGTTCAAAATTTTAATCGAAGATGAACTTGATTATAATCTTTCGGTTTTTTTGTGCGCACTTTCCAAAAAAGATTTGCCTTGGCTTAAACTTTTCGACACTGTCAAATTTAAAAAAGTTCCTTTCTATATGTTTACCTGCGACGGACTTTTTAACCAATATTTTGACGAAGTAGATTTGGACGCAACTTTGAGCGGGCATCCGAAATTTGCTGTCGGCAACGCGCAACTTGATATTTTTTCTGCGCCGCCGGAATTGCCCAAAGAAACTGTTACAGCCGCCGAAAATCCCGTTGAAACTAAAATTGTTGAAACCGAAACACAAATTATTGAAGTTCAAACTGAAACTAAAATTGACGAGCCCGAGCAAAAAAAAATTGAAACTGCAACCGTTGAAGTTGCGCCGGTAAAAGCTGAAGTTGCTGACGTTCAAACAAAAACTTCTGACGCAGATATTAAAATTGCAGATATGTTTAACCATGCAACCGCGCTTTTCAAAGGCGGCGAAATTGCGCACGGTATGTTGGCACTTCACGCGCTTGCAGATTTTTCAAAAGACGATTGGACAGCCGATATTGTCGATTTGGTCGGCTTCGTTCTTGAAGACCCCGTAACTTTACAAAAAATTGACTATGAAGGGCTTGACGTTTTCAATTTTTGTGAAACTTTTCCAAACGCCGGCAATTTGCAAACGCAGTATCTTAACCTTGCCGCAATTTTAAAAGTTTTCTTTGAACCGCCCGACCCCAATTCTTACAAACTCAACAAAATTTGGCGCAATGTTGATTCAATTCCCGCGCTTAAAAATTGTCCCGCGGCTAAAAATTTAATCAGCTTGCTTTACAATTTCACGGCTGATAATCACTGCACTTTTGCCGAATCTTTACCCGCCGATAATTCCGTTGCAACCGTTACCGACGCTCGCGCAGAATTGAAAAAACTTGATTCTGTTGCTGAATCGCTTTTACATTCCGACGTAAACCACCGCCGCGTCAAGGACGTTATCAACCAACTTTTTAAACCAAATGGAATTGTACGCAAATATTTAAGCGTGGAAAATTTTTCAGCTGACGAATTGAAAGAATTTTACAGCCGATTTATAGACGCCGACAATTCTGTTTCTGAAGAAAAAATTGGTGATTTTCTTGATGAAATTTGGGATAAGCCGACCGTGCAACTTTCGCGCAGGGAACACGAGCCTTTCATTGGTCCCAAAAGAAAAAAAATTGCCGTCGTGATGAAACAGATTGTAACTTTGCTGATTGAGTGCGCAAATTCTGACAATCGCCCGATAACCAAAACTGCTCCCGCGGCAACCGCGCTTGAACTTTTAAAAACTGTCAAAAAGCAAATTGAAAAGCGCGTAACTTTGGGCAGTGCGGCTTTTTTGATTTTTGTTGACAATTTGGCGCGCCGCCTTAAAGGGCAGGAAATTTCTTTTTCTTACAATTTTTGCCTTGCGGGGAAATCTTACATTGAACTTGATGAAGACGGCTTGCCGGATTTTGAAAATTTCGGTACGGCTGAATTTTCATTTTACAGACGCTTTGAAGATTTTGAGGCGTCAATCGCGGGAAAAACTTTTGGGCAAAATATTAAAATCTCCTACGAAACTGCTTTAAAAAATTATGACGCCGGAATTTTGAAAAATCTTGAAAAAAATTTCTTGCAACAATTAGGCGTTTCTTCAGACGAAATTAACCGCAAAATTGCAGGAATTACGCGCCTTATCGACAGATTGTTTGAGCGTTACTTTTCAGATTTTCTGCTGGATATTGAATTGGCGCGCTATTCGCACGCAAATATTAATTCGTACATGAACGCGGTACTTGCCGCCAAAGAACATTTCACGGCGACGCAAAACCCGGGGATTTTTTTCAAGCTGATTAATTCGTTGAAAGCCGGTTTAAATTTTCAACAGATAAATTCGGCGGCAGTGCAAAATATTTTTACTCTCGACACTTTGAAAGATTTTCTGAATGAAAACGAATACGAAATAATTTATCGTACGAGTTCGCAGCGCGTGAATATTGGCGACGCGTTGTCATTGGGCGCCGATGCTACCGTTGCAGAAATTTTGGCGCAAATTGGATTTGGCGGCGGCGCAGTTACTGAAGCCGGCAAAAATTATTACACCGTTACTTTTGAAAATTCCCGCGGCGTGCTTGGAATTTTTGGGCAGAAATTGGAAATTTTCAACATTGAAGGCAACAACTTGCAAAATGTTTACACCAAAGACAGCGCAATTTGTTTTGTAAATGCGGCGTTGACATTGTCGGAGCGGCGCGCCTTGGCAAAGGCAATGAAACTTAACCCCAATCAAGAAAATATTATCGTAATTGATAAAGTTTTGGCGTTTTACTTGACGCGCTTTGAAATTTCCGCTCGCGCAGAAAAATTACTTTTGACGGCTTTACCTTTTGCTAATGTTCAACCCTACGCAACAGAAAATTTTTTGCCTGATATGTTCATTGGGCGCAGTGAAGAATTGGCACAAATTATTGATATGGACGGCGCAAATTTAATTTACGGCGGGCGGAAATTCGGCAAGACTGCGCTTTTGAAACGTGTACAATTTTTGGAAAATCGCCCAGAAGAATTGAAGTTTGCAATTTTAATCGACTTGGAAAAATTAAATCCCGTGCAAGCAATGAAAAAAATTGCGGTTGAACTTGAAAAATTTAACAAAGATCCGCAACCCGAAAAAGTGCTGTTACTTTTGGATAACAGCGACACATTTTTTGGCAGTGATGCAACAGAACCCGCGCTTGATGTCCTGCGCGAAGTTATGAAAAAATTTAGCGGCAAGTTTAAATTTGTATTCGCCGGCACAAATGCGGTTATGCGTTTCGCCCAAAATTCAGATTTAAAATCTTTGGCAATTTCGCCGTTTAAACCCGCGGAGGCAATGGAGCTTTTCCTCAAGCCTATGAGTTATTTGGGCTTCACCGTTGAAAACGAAAATTTGTTAAACTTGATTTTGAGTCGCACGAATTATTATCCAAATTTGATTCACTGTTACTGCAAAATTCTTTTGGAGAGCGTCGCGCAGAATTACGAAACGCAAAATTTTAACATTACAAAAAATCCCCCGTACATTTTGGACGATAATTATTTGAAAAGCCTGCTCGGCAATGCAGAATTTCAGCAGGAACTTCATTTGAATTTTAAACTTGCACTGAACGCCGATAAAAATAATTTTTACGAAATAATTGCACTTGCGTTGGCGTGGCTTTGTTACGATAAAAACCGCCCGATTAGTGCAAACGCCACAGAAATTAAAAATGTTTGCTTAATGTGCAGCGTTGACAAAATTAACAAACTTTCAGACGCCGAACTTTTGAATTTGCTTGAAGAAATGGTCGCCTTCGATATTTTAGCAAAGACTGACGACGGCAAATTTGAATTTAGTCATTATGCATTTTGGCACATGCTCGGCACTGAAGAAGAAATTAATGACAAGCTCGACTTGCACGGCGCAAATTCGTAGGCGGTGATTCTGTTGCAAGCTTTAAGTTACGAAGATTTAAATTCGTGGTGGGCAATGACGCCCGGCGCGCGCAGATTCGCCAATACAATTATGAATGCCGTTGATAAACACTGCGCGACGGTTGCACATTTGCCCGCGGAAGATGAAGACGGCTTCACAAAAATTTTGACTGAAAAAATTAAGAAAAAGCACATTTCGCTGATCGTCGAAAGTTTCAAATATGACGGCGCGGACGATGTTGAAGATTTCGTTTATTCGCTGACTTCCAAATTTGCGCCAAATTTCCTGCGCGACTTTACAAAAGATTCTCCGCTTGAGGATTTGGCAAAACAAAATTCTTTCGCCGGTTACGTGATAATTGTTAAGCTGAAGAAAAAATTTAATTGGCTAAGTTCCGCGGCTACAGATTTTAACAAAAAAAATTCCGGCAGGGGCGGCACATTAATTTTTATTACGAGTGAAGAAAATCCCCCGCCGAATATTACGCGCCTTGCAGATTTTTTGACGCCCTATGACGTTCAATTTTTCGCAATAAATTTGTTGGAAAATGCGCGGCTTACTTCTCAAGAAAAATTGTACACTTCGACACTTGCCGCCAAACTTTCGGGGAAATCCGCCGTGCTTGCCAAAAATCTTGCAAAAACCGAGCTGTATACTTATGGATTCGATTTTATTAAAACTGTCCTGCCGAATTTCAGCAAAAAAATTTTTAATCGCGCCGTTTGGGAATGTCAAGTACAATTTCTTTTGCCGGCACTGGAGCAGACGCGCAGTCAACTTATCGAAAAAAATTTCAGGCAGTTGGAAGGAATTTTGCCAAAGACAGATGAATTTGGAAAAACTTTAGACACGCCGTGGGATATGGAATTGCGGCACTTGCACCATTACGGCGGCAACGCTCAACTTTTTCAGTACAGCGATTGGGAAATTTTGGAGCTTGCCTACTATGCACGAAACGACCTTTCGCACTTGAAAATTATTGAGTTGCCGGAACTTGAAAAAATTTTTAGTCTTGCCGGTTATTAAGCTCTTTCATAAATTTAATTTTTTATTTTTTTTAACGCATTTCTTTCTTTGGCGCAAAGAAAGTGCAAAGGCGACGAGTAGGAGCGTTTGCTGCTTAGCAAAGAAAGAAACAGCCGCACATATCGACATCACGTCGATAGGCGCGGCGGGCGTCCATCCATGGACGCCTTTTTTTTTTATTAAAAATTTTTAGTCTTGCCGGCTATTAAAATTTGTATAACAAAAAAATTATGATAAAATAGGCTCTGCTAATAGCGGAGTTTTTTTATTGGGAGGAATTTAAATTGAAAATTGGAATGGCGCAAATTGAAATAGCCGCGGGGCACCCCGACATTAACGCGGCGAAAATTTCTGACTTCATCGCGCAGGCTAAAAAACAAAATTGCAAGGCGGTAATTTTTCCTTCGGGGGCAATTTCCGGCACTTATTTTAATGAATCGGCTGCATTCCTGCGCGAATGTGAAGAATACATTCAAGAAATTAAGGCGCAAAATTTCAGCAATATAATTGCTTTCAGCAAC
>JAFSZS010000219.1 GCA_017455645.1 Selenomonadaceae bacterium
CTCGTCTCGAATACACCGCAAGCAACCTTACCACTGAAAGTGAAAACGTACAATCCGCTGAATCCACTATCCGTGACGCTGATATGGCTAAGGAAATGACCAACTACACCAAGAATAACGTCTTGCTCCAGGCGGCACAATCTATGCTTGCACAAGCTAACCAAAACTCCAGCGCGGTACTCAGCTTGTTGCAATAATCTAACCTAACCGTTTAACTAACTTGACAATCCGTCCTGCGCGATGAAAATTCGTAGCGGCGATTGTAAATACACTAAAACAAAAATTCCCGTCGAGGAATTTAAACCTCCAAACATGTGAGGCTCTATGGTAGTAAAAAAAGAAAGAATGAAACGTATCACAAAAGACCGTCAGCTTCAACCAGCGGCGGCTCTTTTGCTTTTAATTTAAATTTGTTGATACCGCGGCTTTGCTGACGAGTAAAGTTGCGTATCATAAATTGTTCTTAAAACCATTTGTTATTTCCTCTTGCAACTTCGCAGGAGGTTTTTTTCTTTGTTGTAACATTTTCAAAAAGTGCTATAATACGCCTTTGAAGGAGGCACAAATTGTGGAAAAAATAATAACGAAAGATGGCAGTATAGCTGAAGTGGACGGCAAGGAGGCTCTGCATTCCCTTCGACATACCGCGTCACATATTATGGCACAAGCAATTAAACATTTGTACGGCGGCGCGGACGGTAAAGCCGTGCAACTTGCTATTGGTCCTGCGATTGACACCGGCTTTTATTACGATATTGACATGGAGCGAAAACTTACCGACGAAGATTTGGCTGACATTGAAGCCGAAATGAAGAAAATTGTTAAGCAGAATCTGAAACTGGAACGCAGCGTTTTAAGCCGTGAAGACGCACTCAAAAAATTTTCTGCAGAGGGCGAATCTTACAAAGTCGAATTAATTACCGCTTTACCTGAAGACGCCGAAATTTCGCTTTTCACGCAGGGCGATTTTACCGACCTTTGCGCAGGTCCGCACGTTGAATCAACCGGCAAAGTTAAGGCGTTCAAATTAATGTCATTGGCGGGCGCGTATTGGCGCGGCGACGAACATAATAAAATGCTCCAAAGAATTTACGGCACTGCTTTTTTCAGCAAAGACGAACTCAAAGAATATCTTACAATGTTGGAAGAGGCAGCGCGTCGTGATCATAGAAAACTTGGCAAAGAATTAGATATTTTCAGCTTGCACGATGAAGGACCGGGCTTTCCTTTCTTCCATCCAAACGGCATGATTATTCAAAACGAATTGATAAATTATTGGCGCGAAGTTCACCGCCGTTACGGTTACCAAGAAATTAAAACGCCCGTGATTTTAAATCGTAAACTTTGGGAAACTTCCGGGCATTGGGATCATTATAAAGAAAATATGTACTTCACAAAAATTGACGAAGAAGATTACGCGGTAAAACCTATGAATTGCCCGGGCGGTATGTTGGTTTACAATTCGCACCCGCACAGCTACAGAGAATTACCGCTGCGTTTAGGCGAATTGGGCTTAGTTCACAGGCACGAAATCAGCGGCGCGTTGCACGGACTTTTCAGAGTTCGCAACTTTACGCAAGATGACGCGCATATTTTTATGACGCCCGAGCAGGTTGAGCCGGAAATTCAGAAAACCATTGATTTATTTGACGAAGTGTATAAAACTTTCGGCTTAACGTACAAGGCGGAACTTTCCACGCGCCCCGAAAATTCCATGGGCAGTGATGAAATTTGGGAAATGGCAACTTCCGCGCTTCAAAAGGCGTTGGATAACCGCGGCTTGGAATATGTCATTAATGAAGGCGACGGCGCGTTTTACGGTCCAAAGATTGATTTTCACCTGCGCGACTCAATCGGGCGTACGTGGCAATGTGGCACGATTCAGCTTGATATGCTCCTTCCTGAAAAATTCGATTTAACCTACACGGGCGAAGACGGCGAAAGACACCGCCCAATTATGGTTCATCGCGTCGTTTACGGCAGTATCGAGCGTTTCATTGGAATTTTAATTGAAAACTACGCGGGCGCGTTCCCTGTTTGGTTTACGCCGGTACAAATTAAAATTCTGCCAATCACTGATAAGCACGTTGACTACTCCAAAAAACTTTGCGAAAGATTTTTCAGCTTAGGTTTTCGCGCAGAAGTTGACGACAGGAGCGAAAAAACCGGTAAAAAAATTCGTGATGCACAAGTTAAGAAAATTCCTTATATGATCGTTATCGGCGATAAGGAAGTTGAAACGGGCGTTTTGCCAATTCGCAAATACGGTTCAAAAGACAGCGTTGAAATGAGCGTGGAAGATTTTATTTCTTACGTGCAGAAAAAAATTGCAACGCGTGATTCTGAATATTAAGGGCTAAGGAATAAGGATTAAGGGCTAGGGATTAAAGAAAATTCCTAGTCTTTTTTTTGGAGGGAAAATTTTTGATAATATTGGCATCGGGCTCGCCGCGCAGGCAGGAACTTTTGAAAAAACTTTGCAACGATTTTAAAATTGAAGTTTGCAACGCGCCGGAAATTGAAATTTTGGAAAATCCAACTGAATTGGCAATAAAAAACGCCACGATTAAAGCTGAAACCGTCGCGCAGAAATTTTTGGGCGATATTGTAATTGGCGCAGATACAATCGTTGTACTGAACGGGAAAATTTTTGGCAAGCCGCACGGCGAAAAAGGCGCGTTTGAAATGCTGAAAACTTTATCCGGCAAAAAGCACGAAGTCATAACCGGCTTAGCGATTGTCGCGCAGGGCAAAACTTTTACGGCGTCTGAAGTTACCGAAGTTTATTTTGGCGAAATGACTGACGCCGAAATTTCAGAATACGTTGCAACGGGGGAGCCGCTCGATAAATCCGGCAGTTACGCTTTGCAGGGCGGCGCGGCTAAGTTCATTGAAAAAATTTACGGCGATTGGTCAAACGTGGTAGGCTTGCCGCTGTATCGCCTTAGAACGCTCGCTAAGGCGGCTGACATTAATTTTTGATAAAATGTACCAAAACCTTCAGAGAGGCGGTTTCTCGTCAATGTGAGACGCCCTGGAAGGGGTTTTAAAGAGTCAAGGACTAAAAATTAATTTCTGATATAATCGCAAACTTTATTAATCTGTTCAGCGAATGTACCGCCGAATTTATTTTCAAAAAAAGCTCCGCCAATGGTAAAAGTCCAGGCGGCGGCTTTTTTTATTTCGTCAAGGCGTTGATAACTGTTGACACTGCCTGCCAAACATACAGGTGCGTTGACCTGCGCGACAAAACTTTCATTAAGCGCGGTTGCATCGCCGGTGTACCTGTAACCCAACAAATTTATTCCGTATACGCCCTTTGAAATATATTCCCTTGCCTCGTCAACCATTTCTTCAAGCGTGCCGTTCAAAATTGAAGGACGCTCCGTAACTTTGCCGACGAATGGCAGATATTTTAAATTATTTTCACGGCAAATTTCATTGACAGAATCAAAAAAAGTTGTCCCCATTAAAATATTAACGCCGCAATTTACCGCCATTTTTGCGCCTTCAATGCATTCTTTTTCAGTGTACGCCACAACTTCCAACGCCGTAACTTTGCCGCAGTCTTTCATAAAGGCAAAAAGTTTTTTCATTTCGTCAAAAGGCAAGCCGTCTTCTTTAAATCCCCAAAATTTCGCTGAAGTGTCTTTACATTGGCTGAAAATTTCGTAGGCGTTGGAAACTGTACGGTCATGATGTGTCAGCATTACAATTAATTCTGGATTTTTCATTGAACGCGCTCCTTTATTTGGTCTTTTGGAATTAAATCATAGTCATACATAACTTCAGAATGATTATCCAGCACCAATTCCTTTTCTAAAAGTGTACCGGTAATTCTGTCGCTGATTTGACGATAAATTTTTGAAACTCGGAAAAATTTTTTGCCTTCGCGCCGGAAGTGAGAATTTTCCTCAACCAATTCATAACGGTACGGAAAAGCAATTTCGCTGCGCAATTCGCCGTAAAGTTTTTCTTCGTCGCACCAAACTTTCAACTGAACTTTTTGATCTGTAGTATTTTTAAATCTGTAGTCAATGTAGTTGTAGCTGATTGAAGTACCCGTGCTGAAAGGAATATGTTTGCCGTGTTCGGGAGCAAGCGCGTCTGAATGGTGATGAAATTCTGTAACAAGTAACGGGCTGTGTAAAACCATCCAATGAATCGTATTTCCCAAATTGCAAAGACCGCCGCCGAGTCCCGGAATTAATTTGTTGTTGATAATAACGCGCCCGTCTTTGTAACCTTTAGCCTTCGTAGTTTTTCCTACCGTGCGCCAAAATGAAAAAATTTCTTCGGGGCAAATGATTAAGCCGTTAATTTGTGCGCACGCAAGGCGAATGTTGACGGCTTTATTTTCCTGTAGGCGAATATCAATCCCCTTGCCGCGTTTTATCAAGTTGCAGCTGTAGCTTGAAACCAAATTTGGCAAAGTGTCTGCGGATTTAGTTTTTGCAAATTTATCTTTGCCCAAAAAATCTTTCAAATGACGCTTGCAAATTTCTTTTTGAAGTGAAATTGCGTAGCAGGTAGGATTTATTTCGCAAAAAAGCTTGTTTCTGTTCCAAAACAATTTAAAATTCCTCCAATTTGTAAATATCTCCAAGTCGATTTTGACAGGATTTACTGAAAGAATACAACTTCAAAACAATTTTTTCAAGGTTACGGCGAATACCGATATTTTTTTCAACGGTTGCAGTAACGTACTTCACCAAAATATTTGCAATGCCGCTTTTATTTGCGCCGTAAATATCAATGAAAATTTGGTCGCCTACATAAACAACTTCACTTTTGGAAAGTTGCAGAATTTCGACGGCTTTTAAATAATTTTTGGTGTCAGGTTTACCGGCGTTGCAAATGTACAAAGTGTCGATATTTTTTATAAAATTTTTTACGCGGTCTTCGTCGTTATTTGTCAGCAGAAAAGTTTTCAGTCCTGCGCGATGAATTTCTTTGAAAAGATTATCAACTTGCGGCGTGGAGTCAAAGCCGTGCGGTACAAGCGTCATGTCAATATCAAAAATTACCGCCTTAAAACCTTTGGCAAAAAGTTTTTTGTAATCGATAGAAAAAACGCTGTCCGCGTATTCGTACGGGAAAAAATTTTTAAGCGTATTTAACATAATGACTGCCTTTTAATAATGATAAGGTTCATTGCGATTGATTTTAAAAGCGCGGTAAATCTGCTCAACCAAAATCAGCCGCGCCATTTGATGAGTAAAAGTCATTTTTGAAAAACTCAAAAGAAAATCGGCGGCGCGTTTGACTTCGTCGCTTAAGCCGAATGCTCCGCCAATTATAAAAGTAATATCGCTGACGCCGTGCAAATTCAACGCGGCTATTTTTTTTGCAAATTCTTCTGAAGACAGCATTTCGCCCGCCACGTCCAACACTATCAAAAAACTTTCGCGCAGGACGTTAGATAAAAGTTTTTGCCCTTCCTCTTCAACGGTGCGGCACTCGGCAATTTCGCTGACTTCGATTTTTGCAAAAGGTTTAATTCGCTTCAGATATTCGTTGACGCCGTCAATTAAAAATTTTTCTTTGAGTTTACCGATTGTAACAATTTTAATTTTCATCAGTTAGAGGACTGCGGCATTTCGCGCAAAGTAATTTCAATCGTATGCTCGACGCCGTCCCTGTCATAAGTGATTGTGATTGTATCGCCGATTTTACGCCCTGCAATATCGTTTCTTAAATCGCTTGCAGAATTGTATTCTTTGCCGTCAACTTTTAAGATAATATCGCCGCGTTGGAGCCCTGCGCGACCGGCGGGCGAATCTAAGGCAACTTGGAAAATGAAAACGCCCTTATCAATATTCAGCTGATAACCATAACGCGCGGCAGTTGCTTTATCGAAAAGTACAACGCCCAAGTAGGGGCGGGAAACGTAGCCTTTATCCATAATTTCATTGACAACGGCTTGAACTGTGTTAATAGGAATTGCAAAGGCGATACCCTCAACTTCAGTTTGTGCAAGTTTGGCACTGTTAATACCGATAACTTCACTGTCGTAATTGACAAGCGCGCCGCCGGAATTGCCGGGACTAATCGCCGCGTCAGTTTGCAAAAGATTAAAACGCCTGTCATTAAGTTCAATCGTGCGATTTAACGCGCTGATAACTCCAACAGTAACACTGCCTTGAAATTCCAAGCCCATTGGGTTACCAATAGCAACAACAGGCTCGCCTACCATAATTTCATCAGAATTGCCAAAGTGCGCAGTAGGTAAATTTTGCGCGTCAACTTTGACAACGGCTATATCCGTCATTTCATCAGTACCGACCAAAGTACCGTTAATCGTGTTGCCGTCAGAAAGTGAAACGATAATTTCGCGCGCGCCTTCGATAACGTGATTGTTTGTGACAATGTAACCATCACTGCGGAAAATTACGCCGGAGCCGACGCCTTCAGTTTCAACAGGGCGATTAAACCAATCCCGCGCAACGGCTTTATTGGTAATTCCGACAACGGCGGGACCAACATTTTTGGCAACTTGTACAACGGGCGTATTTCGTGCGCTTGAATTTACATTTGCAGAAATTTTCGCCGCGCTTGCCGTTGAAGTATTTATCACGTTGTCTTTGGTTGCGTTGTTTTCGGTTGCAGTTGTTACGGCTGTATTTTCTTCGTTGGTTACGGGCTTTTCATCTTCAGCAACGGGCGAACAACCGCCAAAAATTAAAGTTGCAGATGCTACCGCCGCGCAAACCAACTTTGTAAGTTTCTTTTTTGTCATTTTAAAAACCTCCGCGCTAATTTTACTTTGTTAAGGCAAAAATTACAAGTTTATTGACAATTTTTATTGTAATATGATAAACTTCACAAGTTGTAAAAACGGCGTTCCGCTGAATATTTTTATGAACGTCAAGGAAGGATTTGAAAATTAATGAACATTATTGAAATTTTGGAAAAAGAACAGCTCCGCAAAGATATTCCGGAATTTGCGCCCGGCGATACAGTCAAAGTACACGCAAAAATCGTTGAAGGCAACCGCGAACGTATCCAGATTTTTGAAGGCGTTGTAATTGCTCGTAGCGGCAGCGGCGTCCGTGAAATGTTTACAGTTCGTCGTATTTCTTACGGCGTCGGCGTTGAAAGAATTTTCCCGGTACATTCACCCCGCGTTGATAAAATTCAAGTTGTACGCCGCGGCTCCGTTCGCCGCGCAAAACTTTATTACCTGCGCAAACTTACCGGTAAAGCCGCGCGTATCAAAGAAAAAAAAGTTAACAAATAATCTGCTTAAAAAATATTTAAAAGCTTGTGCGTCTGAGGAATTACTCGGACGCTTTTTAATTTTCTTGAGGCGGCGGCGTGCAATTCTAAAATCCTTCGCGCAGGTATTGCTTGTACATTTTTTACCGGTGTTACGGGTTGCAGAATCAGTAAAATTTCCGGCGATACTTCAGCGATTAAATTTATTGCCGTGTCAAATTTTTAGAGCAGGTACAAAAGTTTGTGAGTTTGAGGAATTACTCGGACGTTTTTTAATTTTCTTGAGGCGGCGGCTTGCAATTCTAAAATCCTTCGCGCAGGTATCGCTTGCACATTTTTTACCGCTGTTACAGGTTGCAATATCAGTAAAATTTCCGGCGATACTTCAGCGATTAAATTTATTGCCGTGTCAAATTCTTCAGCCGTTGTTTCAGCCGAAATTACAATTTTTGCGTACAAATCTTTTTGCGCGGCGATTTTCAAAAATTCCCTGTGCTTGTCAAAATAATTTCCCGCAACGCTCGGCAATTTTATATCCATACTGATAATATCCACGAAGTCAATAATTTGCGAAAGTTCCGCGGGCAAAGTGCCGTTTGTTTCAAGGAAAATTTTTAAGCCGGTACTTTTGATTTTTTCTGCAACACTGCGAATAAATTTCCAACGCAAGAGCGGCTCCCCGCCTGTAAAGCTTACAGAATGAGTTGGAACTTCATTATTAAATTGCTTGATAATCAGTGCAACCTGCGCTGCTGTGAAGGGATTTTTTATTTGTTCAAAAGTCATTGAGCCGGCGGCGGTTTCGATTAAGCAGAAATCGGCGCGTTTAAAAATTGTGTCGCAATAAGCGCAATTCAAGTTACATTCAGCCAAACGAATAAAAATTTGGCGGCAACCAACATATTTACCTTCGCCTTGTATTGACGAAAAAATTTCTATCAAATTTGCCATTTTTTTACCTCCTTAACCTGTCAAGGTCTTGTCATTTAAAAATTTTCGTGTTATTATACTTGTGAAAGAGGAAGTATCTGGAATGTACGAGGACTTAATTTAATGTCTAACCTACAATTTTTTAAGGGAATCTGATTTGTGGCGGTCAATGTAGAGTCGTATTTTTTCTCAACGAATAACAGAAATCGCGCTTAAGATACCCACCTGCTTTGCGCAGGTTTAGGCATTTTGGGGAGACGGCATTTTTGGAAGCCTTTTTCAGAAAGGGGTTGTTGACTTCGGTCGGCAGCCTCTTTTTGCGTGCGTCAATTCGTTGCAAGCGGGTCAAAATCAATCTGAACATTTGGCGCAATGTGCAAATTGTGAAACCTCAAAAAGCCGCGTACAATTTCCAAATCTGCAGTTTTTACCGGCACAACAAATTGAAATTCGCCGCGCAAATTTTCTATCACGGCGTGCGTCAATTCGTAACCAGCGGGTCAAAATCAATCTGAACATTCGGCGCAATGTGCAAATTGTGAAAACGTAAAAAGCCGCGTACAATTTCTAAATCTGAAGTTTTTATCAGCACCACAAATTGAAATTCGCCGCGCAAATTTTCTATCACGGCGGGAATTGGTCCCAAAATTTCGTGTCGCACTTCAGAATTTTGCATAACTTCCAATTTGAAACTGTTTACGATTCTTTCGGCGGCGTCAACGGCTTTTTCTTTTTTCTTCGCAGTAAAAATTAATTTGACAAGGCGGCTGAACGGCGGGAAAAATAAAAATTCACGCTTGACAATTTCAACATTGTAAAAAGATTTAAAATCCTGCGCGACGGCAAATTTAACGGCGTCAGCATCGGTGTTGTAAGTTTGAACAATGACTTTGCCGGGAAAATCGCCGCGTCCTGCGCGACCGGCAGCTTGAGTTATCAAGTCAAAGCATTGCTCGGCGGCTCGAAAGTCAGGAAAATTCAAAACAGAATCCGCGCTTAAAATTCCAACGGCTGTAACATTCGGTATATCGTGCCCTTTCGCAACCATTTTTGTACCGAACAAAATATCAGCCTCGCCGCGCTTAAAAGAATTTAAAATTTCGTCGTGCGCAAATTTTTTAGTGGTGGTGTCCCTGTCCATTCGCAAAATTTTAGCCGCCGGTAATTCCGCGCTCAAATATTCCTCAAGTTTTTGTGTACCCGTGCCAAAATATTTTATACGCTTACTGCCGCATTTTGGACAAACGGCGGGCGGCGTCATTTCAATTTCGCAGTGATGACATTTTAAAGTTTTGTCGGTAATGTGGTAGTGCATGGAAATTCCGCACTCGGGACAGCGTACAGTTTCGCCGCAATCTCTGCACATTACAAAAGTTGAATAGCCGCGGGCGTTCAAAAGTAAAATCGCCTGCTGATGATTTTTTAAAGTTTCTTCCAACAAATTTTTCAGAGCAAAACTTAAAACGCTTCTGTTGCCGGATTGTAATTCGGTACGCATATCAACCAATTCAACTTCCGGCAGGGGATTATTTGAAATTCTGCGCGGCATTTCAAGATAACCTAAGCCGCCGTTTTGTGCGCGGTAATAAGTTTCAAAGCTGGGCGTTGCACTGCCAAAAATAATTGCGGCTTTTTGAATTTTTGCAAATTCTTCAGCGATAATTTTTGCGTGGTAAAAAGGCGGCGCGTCTTGCTTGTAGGAGCTGTCCTGTTCTTCGTCAATGACAATCAATCCAACGTCATCAAGCGGCGTAAAAATTGCACTGCGCGCCCCAATTACAATTGCAACTTCGCCCTTGCGAATTTTATAAAAAATATCGTTGCGTTCTTCGATGCTCAATTTGCTGTGAATTACCAAAACGTCTGAAAAGTGCGCCTTGAAATTTTTTACAATTTGCCCTGTCAAAGAAATTTCCGGCACTAAAATTAAAGCACGTCTGCCAATTTGTCTAACAATTTTTGTAAGTTCAATGTAGACTTGAGTTTTGCCGCTGCCTGTTACGCCGTGCAGTAAAAAGCCCGCGTGAATTTTCGCTTTAATGTAAAGGCTTACAGTGTTGACGGCGTTTTTTTGCTCGGCTGTAAGTTCAATTTCTTTTTTGACTGATTCAACATTTGCGTAACTGTCGCGCAGGATTCGGCGGCTTTCCTTGACTATTAAATTTTTTTCCAGCAATTTTTTTATTATGTAAGAATTTTTTTGTACTTCTTTCAAGGGAATTTCGCCGCACTCGCGCAGATTGTCAAGAAAAACTTTTTGCGCGGCAGTAATTTTTATTTCAGAAAAATTTTCAGCCGGTTTAATTATAAATTCAGTTTTGGGCGCAATTTTTTTACTGTGGTTGCCCGCCATGAAAAGTGACATTGCCTGCGAAAGTGGACACAAATAAAAATCAGCTATCAAACTTGCCATTTTTAACATTTGCGGCGTAAACCAAATTTCCTCGTCCACAACGTCTTTTATTTCTTTCAGTTCAAAGTCAAATTTTTGGTCAGTGTCTTTAACTTCCATCACAAAGCCGTCAACAATTTGTCTGCCGAAAGGAACAATGACGCGCCAGCCCTGCGCGAGGAAATTAAATTTTTGCGGTACTGCGTAAGTATAAATTTCCAATTTTTTCTTTGCCGTAACATTTACGCAAATTTCAGCCGTCAACATTTTACCACCTCAAATGGAAGTGCATTTTAACATTTGCGGCGTAAACCAAATTTCGTCGTCCACAACGTCAACAATTTGTCTGCCGAAAGGAACAATGACGCGCCAGCCCTGCGCGAGGAAATTAAATTTTTGCGGTACTGCGTAAGTATAAATTTCTAATTTTTTCTTTGCCGTAACATTTACGCAAATTTCAGCTGTCAACATTTTACCACCTCAAATGGAAGTGCATTTTAACATTTGGCGGCGATTGTAGCAATAAATTTTTTGTAGTATAATCTGCGCGTTAAAAAAATTTGGGAGAGTGATAAAATGGCAATGACGATGAGTGAAAAAATAATCGCACGGCACGCGGGCTTGGAATCCGTCGAGGCGGGGCAACTTGTCATTTGCGATTTAGATTTGGTTATGGCAAATGATGTAACGGGACCGCCTTCAATCAAGGAATTTGAAAAAATTGGTAAGCCGGTTTTTAATCCAGAAAAAATTGCATTAATCCCCGACCACTTTCAACCGGCAAAAGATATAAAAAGCTCCGAACTTGCAAAAATTATGCGCGACTTCGCCAAGAAAAATAATATCAAACATTACTACGAGGCGGGGCGCGTCGGAATTGAACACGTAATTTTGCCGGAATTTGGAATTGTTGCGCCGGGTATGTTAATCATTGGCGCAGATTCTCATACTTGCACTTACGGCGCGCTTAATGCTTTTTCAACGGGTGTAGGCACAACAGATTTAGCCGTTGGGCTTGCAACCGGCAAGGCGTGGTTCAAAGTTCCTGAAGCTATCAATGTAAAAATTACCGGCAAAAAGCCAAAAAATATCAGCGGTAAGGACGTCATTTTAACTTTGATTGGAAAAATCGGTGTGGACGGCGCACTTTATAAATCGCTGGAATTTAGCGGCGAAGGCGTCAAAGAATTAACAATGACAGACCGCTTGACAATTTCAAATAGGGCGATTGAGGCGGGCGGCAAGGCGGGGATTTTCCCCTTTGACGAAATTACAAAATTTTATGTAGGTTGCCGCGTAGATTATGAATATTTCCCGACGAACGCCGACGAAGACGCCAAATACTGTCAAACTGTTGAAATTAATCTTAGCGAATTAAAACCGGTTGTAGCGTTGCCGCATTTGCCGGAAAATGTTAAGCCGGTTGACGAATTGGGCGAAATTAAAATTAATCAAGTTGTAATCGGCTCTTGTACCAACGGACGCCTTGAGGATTTACACATTGCGGCGGGAATTTTGAAAGGGCGTAAAGTTCATCCCGACGTACGCTGTATAATTATCCCCGGCAGTCAAGAAATTTACAAAGAGGCGATTCACTGTCATTGGATAGATATTTTCATTGACGCGGGCTGCGTTGTAAGCTGTCCGACTTGCGGACCTTGCCTCGGCGGTTATATGGGAATTTTGGCGGCGGGCGAGCGTTGCGTTTCAACCACCAACAGAAATTTCCGCGGCAGAATGGGGCATGTTGACAGCGAAGTTTATTTGGCGGGGCCGTACGTTGCGGCTTGCTCGGCGGTTTTAGGCAAAATTGGGGTGATTTAAATGCAGATTGAAGGAAAAGTTTGGCGTTACGGCGACAATATAGATACTGATGTTATAATTCCTGCGCGATATTTGAATACGTTTGATCCGGCGGAATTGGCGAAACATTGCATGGTTGACATTGACGAAACTTTTGCAGCGAATGTAAAAGCCGGTGATATAATGGTTGGCGGCAAAAATTTTGGTTGCGGTTCCAGCCGTGAACATGCGCCCGTTGCAATTAAGGCAAGCGGTATTCCCGTTGTAATTGCGGCTAGTTTTGCAAGAATTTTTTATCGCAACGGTATTAATATCGGCTTGCCGCTGTTGGAAATTGGAAATGAAGTTGAAAAAATTTCTGCCAATGACATTTTGAAAATCGACACTGATACAGGCACGATTGAAAATCTTACAAAGGGCGAAACTTACAAGGCGCACCCGCTCCCAACTTTTGTACAGGGTATCGCGCAGGCTGGCGGCTTAATTAATTTCGTCAAAGAAAAAGGCACGCTTACCGCTTAATAAAAAAATCCTCGCGCAGGGCTGAAAAATAAATCTGCGCGAAAAATTTTTAACCCGTCGAAAACTCGGCGGGCTTTTTTTATGAAAAAAATCTAAATGTATTCTTAAGCTAAGATTAAAAATGGCGTCAATGCTTGACAGAGGTGGGATATGTTAGTATAATTCTGAAAATTTTCGTTTGTTGTGTTTGGCTTTTTTGGAAGGGTGGTAGATTTTTTATGAAAGAGATGATTTTTGACATTCAACGATTTGCCGTTTATGGCACAAATTCAGGAGAAACTCTCAGCAATTATTCAAATAGTAATGTGGTTTATGGTTACGGCGGTAATGACAGTATTTACAACAGCGGCTATGACGCCTCCATTTACGCTGGCGACGGCGCAGATACAATTTATCACGATTGGGCAGATTATGCCTATCTTGACGGCGGCGCGGGCAATGATTCAATCTATAATTATATAGGTTGGTACTTAACAATCAATGGAGGCGAAGGCAACGACACTATTTTAAATAATGCATCTACCGCTTCTTCAATTAATGGCGGCGTAGGTGACGATTACGTAAGCGTACGCGGCTCGGCTACAATAAGCGGCGGCACAGGTAACGATACTATTTACGGGAGTACCGGCTATAATCATTTGTACCAATACAATTACGGCGACGGTAACGATTTAATTTATAATTACGGTTCCGGCGATACAATTTCAATAGGCGGCAGTTCCAGTTACAGCACTTTGAAAAGCGGCAGTAATATTATTGTAAGTGTTACAGGAAGCGGCGCAATGACGCTTGTCGGAGCAAGCAGTACAACGCTTAATATTAAGGGGATTTACGACGGTCCTGCAAATATTTACAACTATACAAAAAATACCACTCTTTATGGCGGCTCCTACGCAGATAATATCTATAACTACGCGGGCGGCGTCAAAATTTACGCCGGCGGAAACAATGACTATATCTACAACAGTACAGGTTCAAGTTATACAATCAATAATTCTTACGGCTATGTAACAATTGACGGCGGCGACGGAAACGATACAATTTACAGCAACGATCCTTACGTTTCAATTTCCGGCGGTGCGGGCAATGACAGTATTTCTTTTGGCAGTTGGTCGGGAATTACTATAAATGGCGGAACCGGCAACGATATTATTTCCGGCTACAGCAGTCACAGTTACGGTATTTTGTATCAGTATGCAACAGGCGACGGCAACGATAC